>NZ_JAXGWW010000263.1:0-2761 GCF_040773105.1 Lentilactobacillus sp. | reverse complement strand
GTTAACCTGAAGTCCATCATGGGTGTAATGTCACTCGGTGTTGGCCAAAGTGCCGCTGTTACAATTACCGCGGACGGTGACGACGAAAAACAAGCAATTGATGCCATTTCTGAATCAATGAAAGCAGAAGGACTGACTGAATAATTTCATGAAAGCCTTTAAGGGGATTGCCGCAAGTGACGGAATTGCGATTGCGTCTGCATTTCGGTTAACTGAACCTGATCTTAGCTTCAAGAAGCGAACGGTTACTGATGCCTCTGATGAAATTAAGCGGCTTTATGCTGCGATCGATGTCTCAAAAGACGAGCTTTTAACAATTCAACAAAAAACACTTGAAGACCTCGGCAGCCATGAAGCTGAGGTCTTTAAAGCTCATGTGGCGATTTTATCCGACCCGGAACTACTGAAGCGGATTAAGTCGACCATTGAGAAGGATAAGCTGAACGCTGAGTATGCATTGACCAAGGTGACTGATAGTTATATCAAAATCTTTGATTCAATGACCGATAATGAATATATTAGACAACGTTCCAGTGATATTCATGATGTTACCAAGCGTGTCTTGAGCCACTTGCTGGGTGTGCCATTAGTTGACCCGGCGCTCATTCATCAACCGGTGATTATAATTGCTCACGACCTGACCCCAAGTGATACGGCGCAATTTGTACCGACTTACGTTAAAGGAATCGTGTCGGACATGGGAGGTCGGACGTCTCATTCGGCAATTATGTCACGCTCATTAGACATTCCTGCCGTTGTTGGCTTCACCGGTTCGCTTTCTGAAATTAAGAACGGGGAGACCGTCATTGTTGACGGATCAACCGGAAATGTGATTGTTAATCCGACAGAAGCGCAAAAAGAAGAATTTACTCAAAAACAGACTGCTTACCAAAAACGTCAGAATCGCTTAGCCAATCTGCGTTTTCAGACGACCAGCTCTTCAGACGGGAAGCATCCAATTGTGGCTGCCAACATCGGTACTTTGGACGATCTTCAAGGGGCCGTTGAAAACGGGGCTGAAGGAATTGGCTTATTTAGAACGGAATTCTTGTATATGGATACGAATCATCTTCCGACAGAGGATGAGCAATTCAAGGTCTATAAGCAGGTTCTGGAGACGATGGACCACAAACCGGTGATTATTCGAACCGCTGATATTGGTGGCGATAAGGATTTACCTTATCTAAAGGTTCCCAAGGAAGATAATCCATTTTTGGGTTACCGCGCTATCCGGATGAGCCTGGATAAACCGGATATTTTCCGGACACAGCTGCGGGCATTATTGCGCGCTTCTGCATTTGGAAAGTTGTCCATCATGTTTCCAATGATTACGACGATTAACGAACTGCAGCGGGCAAAAACAATTCTGAACCAGGAACGAATTAAGTTAATGCGTGAAAAGGTGCCGGTTAAGCCAGTCCGTGTTGTGATTCTGGTTGAAGTACCGGCAGCTGCTATTTTAGCCGATCAGTTTGCCAATGAAGTTGATTTCATGAGTATTGGAACCAACGATTTGATTCAATACATCATGGCAGCCGATCGTGGCAACCGTCACGTTTCGTACCTTTATCAACCATACAACCCGGCGGTTTTGCGATTAATTAAGAATATTATCGATGCCTGTCATGACAACCATTTACCTGCGTACATGTGTGGTGAGATGGCTGGCGACCAGTTGGCCATTCCAATTTTAGTCGGAATGGGGCTCGATGAATTCTCGATGAACGCATCGTCGATTTTGAAATCCCGGGCGCTGATCCGGCGGTTGGATTCCAGGGAAATGGTGACGCTTGCCAATAAGGCACTGACCATGGCCAGCACCAGCGAAGAAGTGGTTGCCTTCATCCATCAGGCGCTTAATGACGGCCAATAGATTTATAAATAACTTAAAGAACAAGCTGTTAAGGGCGTCAGACCGTCTATTAACGGCTTGTTCTTTTCGTTTTGGCGGTTTGCAATACCAGAACCAAACCAATATAATTACAATGATTGTGAGACTATACCCCTATATAGGGCAAGCACGCAATGATGTATTTCACGATTTGAGAAAATGAATCAGATTTTTCCAGAAAGGGGTGTCAGCCGTGAATATCGGGATTTTTACAGATACATATTTTCCACAGGTTAGCGGCGTTGCAACCTCGATTAAGACACTTAAAAATGAACTTGAGCGACAGGGAAACCAGGTCTATATCTTTACAACGACAGATCCTCACGTTGATAAAGATACCTATGAGCAAAATATTTTCAGGTTTTCCAGCATTCCGTTTATCTCATTTACCGACCGGCGAATTGCTGTGCGGGGCTTGTTTCAAGCTTATGAAATTGCTAAGGAATTAAACTTGGATATTGTGCATACGCAGACCGAATTTTCAATGGGGATGATTGGTAAGTTTGTTGCCAAGAATTTAAATATTCCCTGCATCCACACCTATCACACGATGTATGAAGACTACCTGCATTACGTGGCGAATGGTAAATTGTTGAGACCGGTTCACGTTAAAGAGGGAACTTTGGCATTTTGTTATCATTTGGCCGGCGTTGTTGCCCCCAGTGATCGGGTGCTGGACAAGCTCACCGATTATGGTGTCAAAAGTCAGATGCGCATCATCCCAACTGGCATTGACGTTGATATGTACGCGGAAGAAATCAAGACGGATATCAGAAGCGAATATCACATTTCACCGGACACACCGCTGATGCTTTCAGTTAGCCGTCTGGCTTATGAAAAGAATATTTCAGAGATCATTGACTACCTCCC
>NZ_JAXGWW010000262.1:0-2769 GCF_040773105.1 Lentilactobacillus sp. | reverse complement strand
GCACCCCACAGTCTTGTGGCACCATGTAGTTGGTGACAGGTAGCCCATCAACTTTATATTCGCCTGGAATCCCTCCGGCCATTCGATCGGGATAGGTTTCTCCCGAAAGACCGGCGTACTCATAACCAGTGGCTGCAGTCGGCATGACAAACCGCATCCCAAACACCGGCAAATCAGGCAGTTGATCATTTCCAGTATAGTGAGCGTGAATGGTGATTTCACCATTCGAAGACACCACATAACTGACATCCACAGTCGTGCTTGGAATTGTCAGGGTCTGATAGTGATAAATCACTTCGACCTGGTCGGCAAATTCGTGATTAGAGTAGTTATTATTGAGCGGTGCACTTGGAAAATCAATCAGTTTATCGTTGATTTTAATATCGACCTTGTCAGCGTTGGCAAACATATCGGCGCCATACCACTGAACCGATTTCTTCGAAAAGCCATTACCCCGGTCATTATCGGTGGTTGCCCGCCAAAAAGTCGGCTTGGACTCACGATACAGCCATTCATGGCCGTTGACGACCATCGATTCCATTCCACCTCTTGTATAGTTAAAGATATAGTGGAACTGATCGCCACCAACGCCGATGCCGCCATCGCCATAAATCACGTGTAATTGTTTAGATGTGTTGACCATAGTAATATTTCACCTCCTGCATTGCTGGCTTTTCCGTCCGATCTGCAAACATCAGCCCGTCACCGGAAAATTCGTAGTCGGACATTCGATCATCATAGTCGCCGCCATAACGAAGGACCTTTTTGCCGGTGATTTCATCATTAACTTGAATTCCCTGATCGATAAAGTCCCAAATAAAGCCGCCTGCATACATTGGATACTGATCGATTAAATCAATGTATGACTTCATGCCACCCAGTGAATTACCCATGTCATGCATGTACTCACAGAGTAAAAATGGTTTCTTGGGATCATGGTCCAAATAGTCTTTGATTTCATCCGGCGAAGCATACATCCGACTTTCGACATCAGAAATCACGTCTTCATATTTGCGGTTTTGAACGACGCCTTCATAATGAACCAAACGAGTTGAATCCACGCTCTTGTAATAGTCTTGCATGGCTTGAATATCGTCGCCTGCGTATGACTCGTTTCCTAAAGACCAGAATAAAATACTGGCGTGGTTTTTGAGCATTTCATAATTGTTGCGGGCACGATCGACCACGGCTGCTTTCCACTGCGGAACCGAACCAGGAACGTTATACGAAGGCTCAACGGCTCCAAGCTTTTGCCAGGTTCCGTGAGACTCCAAATTATTTTCGGCCATCACGTAAATCCCATTCATATCGCATAAGTGATACCACAACGTGTGATCAGGGTAATGACAGGTTCGAACAGCATTAATGTTGTTCTTCTTAAAGGTCCGAATATCTTCCTTCATATCCTCAACTGAAACCACCCGACCAGAATCACAGTCCCACTCGTGGCGGTTAACGCCGTTAATAATCAAGCGTTTGCCGTTAAATAAAATGACTTTATCTTTAATTTCAATCTTTCTAAAGCCAAATTTGTATGGGACAATTTCCAAGACATTGCCGTTTTGATCATCAATTTCAATCGTTAACTGGTACAGGTATGGATCGTGGTTGTCCCAAAGATGAATATTTTTAAATGAAATATCCTTGAGTGAAATCGACTTTTCAACGGGTTGGGTTTCAGTATAAAGTTTCTTGCCACCTTGATCTGTCACTTGAACTTTTGCGATCGCACCAGACTTATTAACCGTCATTTTACTCTCAACATTGAGCGTTCCGTCATGGAAGTCATCTGAAACAGTCGGCTTAATTGATAAGTCCTCAATGTGTGCTTCAGGCTGCGCAATCAGCGAAACATCCCTGAAAATGCCAAAGAATCGAAACATGTCCTGATCTTCAATAAACGCTGCCGTACTCAACTTAAAGACCTCGACAGCCAAGACATTTTCACCGTCTTGAAGATATGGCGTTAAATCAAATTCCGATGGGGTAAAACTGTCTTCGGCATACCCCAGAAAATGTCCGTTTAACCAGACATACATCGCCTTTTCAACGCCATCAAAGTGAACCCGGACCTTCTTATCTTTGAACGCTGGGTTCAACATAAATTTCTTGAGGTATTGGCCAACCGGATTATCAACTGCTTGACTGAATTGACCTTCCTGTTTGTCATTTTGATTCAGTGCGTAAGCGGGGCGGCGGTAGACTTTGCCCTCCCAAGGATACATTGTATTGATGTAGTGGAACTTGTCATAGCCCGCAAATTCAATGTGTTCCGGTACTTTAATGTGATCAAAATCGCGACTGTCAAAGTCAGCTTTGTAAAAGTCAGGGATCCGGTGCATGGGATCCTTTGCGAACGCAAACTGCCACTGACCATTCAAACTTTGCACGAAACTGCTGGCATCATTTCTAACCTCGTCATCTGATTGGTAAAAATGATGATCACTGTGCGCTGGAATCATCCCAACCCGAAACGTTTCCGGATCGTCTAACCATTTAATGTCTGGTTCCATGAATTTCTCACACTCCTATTCTTCAATCTAAACACTAATTATAATGTAAGCGCTTTATTATATTTTGTCAATAAACCTTTTAATTTTCAGTTAAACATTTAATTTGTTTTACTAAATATCATTAAATATCGTTGCCCGGATGCAAAAAAGAGAATTGGAAATAATCCAATTCTCACCATTCATCTGATTATTTAATTGGCGTTAAATACATACTGCGTAATTGCATCTGCAATTGGTGGCTAATCTGTAGTCCTTG
>NZ_JAXGWW010000261.1:0-2778 GCF_040773105.1 Lentilactobacillus sp. | reverse complement strand
TGGTGATTCTTCTGTTATGGGCGCTGTTAATTCTGGTGACCCGTTATCTCAAGACCCACATTCA
The DNA here is from genome assembly GCF_040773105.1 of Lentilactobacillus sp. Classification (NCBI taxonomy): domain Bacteria; kingdom Bacillati; phylum Bacillota; class Bacilli; order Lactobacillales; family Lactobacillaceae; genus Lentilactobacillus; species Lentilactobacillus sp. The sequence continues at coordinate 2,714 of NZ_JAXGWW010000261.1, read as the reverse complement.
TTGGTTTGGCAAGTTTATTGAAGGCGAACCGATCACACTGGTTCGAAACGGTGAGATGCTGGTCGAAAATTGTATTCGCGCCAACTTATCCGCCAAAGATGTGGACTTCAAGCTTAGAACAGCCGGAGTTTATGACATTAAAGACGTTAAGCGGGCTATTTTGGAGCAAAACGGCCAACTGACTGTTTTGAATCGGGGAGAAGGCAGTATTCGCTATCCTGTAATTGTCGATGGCCAAATTGATCCCGATGTTTTGGATGTGATGGGAAAAGACCAAGAGTGGCTGGACGCTGAGCTTTCCAAGCAGGGAGTCGATAATATCCGGGATGTATACTGGGCAACGTATCGTGAAAATGTGTTGCAAGTAGAGCCCTTCCCGGAAAAATAACCCCTTTTTAGCTGACGTGTCAATGTAAGAATACCCAAAATAATTAAATGCTGCTTGAGCAATACTCATGGTTCAATAGATTAAAGAATAATTATACAATTCTGCGGATTAGCATTGACTTCTCATGAAATTGTTATATTATTAACAATAACTTTTGCCGTTTGATGACAGATTTGTAAAATATAGATTTTCTGGAGGCTACCATCATGGAATTAGATAAGATTAATCCTTATGTGTTAAAAGTCATGCCTTCCGCAATGCGGAAATTCGATCATGACATCAGCGCCGACCCAAAGATTATTAAGTTGACTTTGGGAGAACCCAACTTCAACGTTCCTGAGCACATTAAGCAAGCAGCAATTGATGCGATTAACAATAACGAATCTCATTATCCATACTATTGGGGCTATCAGCCGCTGAGAGAAGCAGCTTCCACGTATTATCAGGAAAAATTTGGTTATCATTACACCGCTGACCAAATTTTGGTAACCGTCGGCGCAACCGAAGCTGTTGCATCGTCCATTAAGGCCCTGTTTAAGCCCGGTGACGCCGTGATTATCCCAACGCCGGCTTATCCGCTATACAATGCGTTGACGACCTTAAACGAGCTGAATACGATTTTAATTGATACCAGTGACGATGGCTTTATCTTAACTCCAGAAAAAGTCCAACAAGCAATCGCCGACCATCCTGATTGGGATGTAAAGGGCTTGATCCTGACAGATCCAAACAACCCAACCGGTGTGGCTTATACGGAAGAACAAATCGCTGCACTTGCGCCGGTACTAAAAGAAAATGGCATTTGGGTCATTAGCGATGAAATTTATGGCGAACTGACATACGGGCAGAAACATTACTCGATCTCAAATGTCCTTCCTGACCAAACCGTCGTGGTAAATGGCCTTTCCAAGTCACATGCCATGACCGGGTATCGGTTGGGATTGGTTTTTGGTCCCAGCGGGTTTATTGATGAAATCGCCAAAGTTCACCAATATACGGTCACTGCTGCAGCTTCAATCGTGCAGTTTGCCGCAATTGAGGCGTTAACTCATGGTCAAGATGACTCCAAACCAATGTTGGTAGAATATGAGAAACGGCGTGACTTTGTCGCCAAAGAGATGGACGAAGCCGGCTTTGACGTTGTTCACCCAGGTGGTGCCTTCTACGTCTTTGCGAAAATCCCTGAAAATTTGCATATGAACAGCTGGGATTTCGTTAACGTTTTGGCAAAGGATTATCACATTGGCTTGATGCCAGGAGACCCATTTGGTGATAATGGCTATGTCCGAATTAGCTATGCCGCCAGCGATGAAGCATTGGCAGCCGCAATGAAGGCCGTCAAGCAGTTGGTGGTGGAACATACTGAGAAGACAACTGAATAAACAATATTATGTATGAAAAAGTCGCTGGATTTTGTCCGGCGACTTTTTGATTACAGATCTTTATTTTGAACGATCTTAGTTTGTGTTGTAGCATCTTTAACGAGTCTTTGATTCAATATTTTGAATTCTTTTTGTGCATAGTCAGCGTTTGTTTGATTTTGTTCCGTTAAATAATTTACCAAATCATCGCCGGTCAGCGATTGAGCATGCTTATCAGATGTTGCTAAATTCATTGTTAGTTGATTATTAACGATCTTTTGTGCTGGAACAACATCTTTATTGATTAGTAGGTTTTTGTATGGGTCTGTTAGTACTCGGGTCATTTTGTATGTCCAGTATGCAGACTTAGTATCGGGTTCATCCGTTCCAATCTTATATTGGTCAGGGGTATCCTTAATATTTGTATAGAACGGAATGTAAGCACTGGTTGCTGGGGATGCCATCGCTAACCACTGAATGCCAGCAATGCTGCTTGGAACGTTATTTCTAATTTGAAGAATGTGTGATTCAACATCAGTGGGAACATTAATTGGTCGATATCCGCCAACCCATTTTCCATTTGAATCGTATTTTGTATTGTTAAAGTGAGAGCTCAAGACTTTTTCAATTTGAGGGATGCCTATTTTATGATCTGGTTTCATGAACATTGAAAAGCGCTTGGTAGTGATTGATTGCTTCTTACTTGGTGTTAATATACGTTGACCATCCCACACTCTTGGTCGATTATAAGCTTGATCCATTTTGCTATTAGTGCCAAATGCAAGGGCAACATCAAGTGATTTTTGATTATAGCCGTTTAGTTTATGCTTCTTTACGAAACTTTTAATTCCCGGAGAAGCTAAGTAGTTATCAGAATCTTTGAGGTTCAGTTTACCAATCATTGTTTGGTTGGGAATAACTGCATATTTATTATCAGGAACGCGCACCGCAGCCCACTGATGACC
>NZ_JAXGWW010000260.1:0-2805 GCF_040773105.1 Lentilactobacillus sp. | reverse complement strand
TGATTGGGACTGCAATGACAGCGGCCACTTTGAACGACCCCGACAACAAACAATTAATGAGTGAAGCATACCAGGATACGCAGAAAGATTTATCCAAGGCACAGGACAAATCGGCCAAGGATTCATTTAGCGATTACCAGACAAATTTGAAGAACTATACCTATCGTCTGACTTATGGCTTCTCACCAATTGGTGACACCACAAAGCCGATGGTTGTGCCAAAGGGAGCTGAGGTACTCTTGGCAACCCGGCTGCCATATCTAAACGCCACTCAACGGCGTGAGGTACTTTACACAACTGGTCTTCCATCCGGCTATCCAATGACCGATGATACCGAAGGCTGGGGCCGTTTGAACCTCTTTAAGGCTGCTAATGGGTTTGGCGAATTCTTGTCTGACACCACCGTCAATATGGATGCGAAAAAAGGTGGTTTCAACGCTGCTGATACTTGGAAGAATAATATTTCCGGTAAGGGCGGCTTGATCAAGGAAGGCACGGGTTCGTTGAGCCTGCTTGGTGATAATTCATTCAAGGGCGGCACCACAATTAAGGCTGGAACCTTGGTTGCTGAAAACGACCATGCATTGGGCGATGGTAGCCTGAACCTGGCTGGCGGTCAATTAACCTTATCCAACAAGAATGTCGTTGTGAAGGGCAGCTATACTCAAGGCAGTCAGGCAACTCTGAAGCTGAGTGCCAACAGCAAGTTATCAGTTTCCGGTCACGCTAAGCTTGGTGGCAAAGTGGTTGTGAAGAACGCCAAGGGCCTCAAGTCCGGCGTTGTCATCTTGAAATCCAGCAAGCTCTCGGGTAAATTTGCCCACCACTCATTGCCAAAGGGCTGGCATTTAACCTACACTAAACACAATGTGAAATTAGTTAAATAAAACTGGTTGACATCTGGTCAGAAACGGGTTAGTATTTATGGCAATCAGAAATATGAGATTTTGCTAAGACAAGGAGAGTAATCTCTTAGCGCTTTTTCAGGGAGAATCGGGTAAGTGAGAACGATTCAAAAGCCTAAGTGATGAAAGTAGCCTTCGAGCGACAAATGCGAGCGATGCTGCGAGTGTTTGTTGGGAGCGCCCATTACAGCGCCAGTGTATCGCTGAAGTTATTTCGGCCGTACATGGTGAGTCAGCAGCTGTGAAGTTGTTGAGAATTTGGGTGGTAACACGTGTAAACGTCCCTTGAGATTGAAATCAATCTTGAGGGACGTTTTTTTGTCATTAAAGGGGGTTATTACGATGAAAATGAATTTAAGCCAGGGTAAGTCAGGTGGCATTATCCGAGTCACAAATGATGAATTTAAACGATTTAAAAACAGAAAATTGAGATATCTAACGTATTTAATAAATAAGGAGTCTTCAATATGGAAACTAAATCAAAGAAATTATCATTCAAACACTATCTGATTATCGGCTCAATGCTATTTGGAATGTTCTTCGGTGCCGGCAACTTAATCTTTCCAATTCACTTGGGACAATTAGCCGGGGCCCACTGGTTTACCGCTGGGATTGGCTTTCTGCTGACTGGGACGTTATTGCCACTGCTTGCGATTATTGCAATCGCCGTAACGCACAGTAACGGGATCTATGACTTGGCTAAGCCAATCGGGAAGCGCTATGCGACCTTCTTTATGGTATTAGTTTGTGCAACCTTGGGACCGCTGTTTGCGACACCACGGACGGCAACAACGCCATTTCAAATCGGCTTTGCAAGCCATCTGAGTGCTGCACAGCAGCCAATGTGGTTATTTATTTACTCATTAATTTTCTTCGGGATTACTTACGGGGCTTCCCGCAAACCAGCAGGCATTATTAATTCAATTGGTAAAATTTTGAATCCCGCATTTTTAGCCTTACTTGCTATTATTTTCGCAATTGCATTTACGAGCCCAATCAGTCAGGCAGCCAACGCACCCATTACTGATGCTGCCTACAAAAATGGATCGATTCTTAATGGATTTCTTCAAGGTTATAACACGATGGATTGTATTGCAGGTCTCTTGTTTGGAATTGCGATCGTTACGGCGATTCGCAGCTTGGGACAAACAAACGCCAAAGATATTTCAATGACGACAATCAAATCCGGCGCCCTTGGAATCGGGCTTGAAGCGTTGATTTATATTGGATTGATTTGGTTGGGAGCCACCAGCCTGGGTAAATTTAATCTTTCAATTGACGGTGGGATCGCCTTCAACCAGATTGCCAACCACTTCTTGGGGATCACAGGTGAGGTTATTTTAGCCACGATGGCAACACTGACCTGCCTGACAACTGCAGTTGGCCTTTCAACATCATTTTCTGAAGCGCTGCACGCTAAATTCCCCTCGATTTCATACCGGACCTGGCTGTTGATTGCGACGGGTCTCTCATTTGGGATTGCCAACTTTGGGCTTGATACCATTATCGCTTGGTCAACCCCAATGCTGATGTTCCTGTACCCACTGGCAATTACGTTGATCATCCTATCGATTGCGTCCCCACTCTTTAACCACGACCGTCGTGTTTATATCTGGACGACAATCTTCACCATCATCCCAGCAATTCTGGATGCGATTGCCGCAGCTCCGGCAATTATTTCAAAGTCGGCTTTCGCAACAACTATCTTGAAATTAGACAACTTTCTGCCGGGTGCATCTCTTGGAATGGACTGGTTATTACCCGCTGCGATTGGACTGATCATCGGCTTGGCCATTCACTTTATCAGTGCTCTAATGGGCGCAAGAACGGCTCAAATGGAAAATGACTAGTTAGTAGAATTTAACACATAGTTCGCTGCATTTTTTAACACATAAACCTA
>NZ_JAXGWW010000259.1:0-2820 GCF_040773105.1 Lentilactobacillus sp. | reverse complement strand
TTAACCCTATATTGCAAGTATTATCAAGGTTACACAGCTTTTTTTCATTTTTATTCGTGAATTTTCTCAAATTTTAGGCTTGCTTTTTAGAACGCCTGTTCGTATAATGGAAACACAAACAAATGTTCGAGGTGGCTAATATGCAAAATCAACAATCTAATTTGAAACTAATTTCCAAGAACTTACACGCTTCCTATCGCCAATTTATGGATGACTTTACTGCTGCCCCGACCGTCGTTGCGCCGTTACTGCCAATGATGCCGGCTTTCCAGCGGGATTTGTTCTTAACTCAAGCGCACACGGAACACTATCAAATCATGCTCCAGATGCAGCCTCAGCTCACTGAGTCCCGACCATATAATATTCACGGAGTGTTAAGAACCCTCGCTAATGGTCAGTTGGTTCTAGTCAACCGGCAGTTACACCTGACCCACTTGGTCGATCCGGACGCCATCCGTTATATCAAACGCGTTTAGTTTAATCATTAATACTTGCATCAAAAGATGAAATCATGTTCAATACAACCTTGCGTATTCTCATGGTGTTTTTGATGCAAATCAAAAAGATTGATGTTACAGCTCCACTGACTTCCCTGAATGAGTGAGTACGGAGTACCTGTAAATCAATCTTTTTTAGTAACTTAATTTTTATATTGCTTCTTTTACTTGTCGCTCACTGACGTTATTTTTGAGTTGGATCAGCACGCTTTTCAATCCAAGCCAAGACCGTATCAGCAATGATTGCCATTAAGGCTGTTGGTAACGCCCCGGCCAAGATAATGGCACCACCATTCGTAGCATTGGTTCCTCGAATAATGATATCCCCTAAGCCGCCGGCACCAACGAAGGTCCCAATGGCCGTAATCCCGATAGCCAACACTAATGCGTTCCGGAGTCCAGCCATAATGACGGAAAGTGACAGTGGCAACTCCACCATTCGTAACAATTGCCAGCGCGTCATCCCCATCCCCTTACCGGAATCCAAAATACTAGCACTCACATTTTGCATTCCAGTATAGGTATTCTTGATAATCGGCAGCAATGCGTATAAGAAGACCGTGACGATTACCGTGTTCACACCTAGGCCCAAACCAATCATGATGATTGATAACATCGCTAGTGATGGAATCGTTTGAATCACATTGGCAATCGCAATCACTGTTGCACTCAACCGACTATGATGGGCGATGAAAATGCCAATTGGAATCCCAACAATTGCCGCAAACAGCACGCCATAAATTGAAATCAAGAAGTGACGTGAGAACTGGCTTAACACGTACACACCGTTTTGTTGGTAATAATATATCAACTGTTGCAGTAAGTTCATCTGAGCCATTATTTGTCACTCCCTTCAAAGTAATTATGTTTTTCAAGGAACTGTTTAGCCACAACTTCCGGTTCCACTAAGTTATTATCAACTTGATAGTTCAAGTTTTGCATCGTCTTTAAGCTGATTTTACCGTTTAATCGATTCAAGATTGGCTTCAACTTCGGATGTGCTTTCAAGATCTTGTTCGTTGCAACCGCACTCGCATTATATGGTGGGAAGAAATTCTTATCATCCTTTAAAATCTTCAGATCATAACTACCAATCCGGCCATCAGTCGAGTATCCGAGGATGGCATCCATTTTACCTGATTCCAAGGCATCGTAAACTAAACCAATTTGCATTGGATAAGTCTTCCCAAATTGGAAACCATACAACTTCTTAAAGGCAGGATAACCGTCACCTTTTCGTTCAGTCCAGATTTGATCCAAACCGACCGTCAGCTTTGGAGCCACTTTTTTCATATCACTAACCGTATTTAGATGATATTTCTTGGCCGTCGCTTTCGTCACCATAAAAGCATAAGTATCTGCGAACCCGTAACTTGGAAAATAGGTCATTTGATACTTGCTGTTGAATTGTGAGCGAACTTTTTGGTCAATCGACTTGATATTACTCCGATCCATCTTTTCACCCAGAATCGTCGTTAAGTCCGTCCCAGTGTAGCGAATCGCTGAAATATCAGCCTGATCATTCTTTAAGGCATTGAAACTAACCGTCCCAGAACCTAAATTGTTAATGATCGTCGTATTCAAATTAGAATAATGCTTAATCATATCTTGAATCATGTACGCCATGATTTGTTGTTCAGTCGTGTTTTGTGACGCAATCCGGATCGTATCGGATGAAGTTCCAGACAAACCCGGAAAGCCACAGCCGGCCAATAATAATGCACTGGCGACCGTTGCAAAAACACCTAACAACCACTTTTTAATTTTCTTCATCTTTAATCCCCCTTACGCTTGTGTGGTTCTTGGGGTAACCGCTGCTTCTAGTTTACCCAACAGCCAATCAACGATGAGGGCTAAGATAATCACCGGAATCGAACCGCCTAAAATCAAGTCAGTTCGATAGAGGTTTAACCCATTAAAGATAAAGTCCCCAAGGCCACCGGCACCAATGTATGATGCTAACGCAGCCCAGGCAATAACGTACGTTGCGGATAATCGAATACCAGCCATAATAACTGGGGCTGCCATCGGTAACTCAACTTTAACAATTGACTGCCAACCGGTCATTCCCATTCCCTTAGCCGCATCGATTAAGGCTGGATCAACATCGTCCAGTCCAAGATAGGTATTGCGGAGAATCGGTAATAAAGAATAGATGAACAACGCAATGATAGCCGGAATCGCACCAATCCCGAAGAACGGGATCATCAATGCCAACAGTGCCATCGCTGGAATTGTTTGTAACATACTAGCAATTGACATGACCACATTTGCAATCGGCTTCACCCGCGTGAGCAAAATTCCAATTGGAACCGCCACGATA
>NZ_JAXGWW010000258.1:0-2848 GCF_040773105.1 Lentilactobacillus sp. | reverse complement strand
CGAATCATAATTGATTCTTCGGCCGGTTCAAAGATAAACGCAAACTGAATGGTTAACGCTGAAACCGTGTTAATCCACAGCAACTGGGTTGGGAAGAGTGGTAATTCCTGGCCCATAATCATACTCAGCAAGACAACCAGCCCTTCAGCGAAACTGGTTGGCAAGAGGAAACGAATCGTCTTTTGAATATTATCAAAGACGTGTCGGCCTTCAGCCACCGCGTCAACGATGGTTGTAAAGCTGTCATTAACCAATACCATGTCAGCTGCTTCCTTGGCAACCGCGGTTCCTTTGATTCCCATCGCAATTCCGATGTTCGCCTGCTTTAAGGCCGCGGCATCGTTAACCCCGTCACCAGTCATCGCAACGATCTTATGGTTCGCCTGTTGGGCCTTCACAATTCGCAGCTTGTTGGCTGGCGTCGTTCTTGCAAACACGTTATAACGACCAATGTTTTTAACCAACTCTTCATCAGACATTTCATCAACTTCGGGGCCGGTAATCGCATGAATGCTTTCATCGAGATCCAACTTACGAGCGATTGCGGCAGCCGTGTCGGGGTGATCTCCGGTAATCATGTTAACCTTCACACCTGCTCGACGCAGACTTTGAATCGATGGAATCACTTCTTCACGTGGTGGATCAATGATTCCAACAACCCCACTTAATTTGATGCCGTCAGCAATTTGGTCCTGATTAATTTCGGACACGTCAGCCGGGACTTCTTTGTAGCCCAAAGCCACAACCCGCAAACCTTGTTCGGTTAATTCTGCGACTCGGGCATACCAAGTCTTGTCGTCAAACGCCGGATTGGTTTGTTTGGCCATATCAAAGATGGTTCCTGGCGCACCCTTAACCATCAACTCATTATGGCCGGCTTCTTTAATCAACCGGGCACTATACCGATAGGCCGAATCAAATGGTAAGGTATCGACCTCATCGACTTCAGGTTCGCGCCCAATCAGCTTATGAAACAAGGTGGTGAGCGCGCCATCAGTTGGCTCACCGTTTAATTGCCATTCACCGTCGGTTTGGACGAGCTCAGCATCAGTGGTGGTCCCGGCAATATCAACCAGGTCACGGAAATGTTGGTCGTTTTGCCAATCATACTTCTGGCCATCCAGCAACACATCCCCATCAACACCTTTATCGCCGTCCACAAAACCAATTCCAGTAACTTGGTAATGATGTTCGTCAGTGATGACGTCTGTGACGGTCATTTCATTTTTGGTTAAGGTTCCTGTCTTGTCGGTATCAACAATGTCCACGGCTCCCAGCGTTTCAACCGCTGGCAGAGTCTTGACGATCGCGCCCTTCTTGGTCATGACTTGAACGCCACGCGCCAGAACCACCGACGTTGAAGCCGGCAGTCCTTCAGGAATAGACCCCACCACCATCGTGATAATCGCAATCGTTAAGGTTGGCAGGCTGTAGATCTTGGTATACAAGCCGAGGACAAACAGTAAAATCGCAATCGCCACGATAAACAGTGATAAGTTAACCCCTAATTTATTCAGGTTCTTCATCAATGGCGTGACTTGAGATTTAACCTCAGCCACACTCTGTTGAATTTGACCAATCTGCGTGTCTTTTCCGGTTGCAATGACGATTCCAACACCGGAACCTTGGGTAATGGCAGTTGAGGCAAACGCCATGTTGGAACGTTCAGCAAGCGGAACTGAATCCTTGTCGATCGGATCTTCCGTCTTCTCGACCGAATTGCTTTCACCGGTCAGCGTCGACTCTTGGGCCCGCATATTATCCGCGGAAATGAGTCGTAAATCGGCTGGTACGGCATCTCCAGCTTCCAAATTAACCAAGTCACCAACGACTAATTCGCGGGCAGGCACTTCAATCTTGTGCCCATCACGGATAACGTAGTTTTGACTAACCAATAACTCCTTAATTTTGCTTAATGCATTGTCAGCCTGCATTTCTTGGAAAAATCCAATAAATGCGTTGGCAATAATAACGATCCCAATAACCGCTGAGTCTGAATAATGGTGCATAAACAGCGTAATGACGGCAGCAGCAATCAAGATGTAAATGATGCTGTTGTTAAACTGAAGTAAAAACTGCAGCAGCTTGCTCTTCTTTTTAGCCGTTAATTCATTGTAGCCATCTTGAGCCAATCGTTTCGCTGCCTCTTGTTCACTTATCCCATCTTCCGCGTCGGTGTGGTACTTCTTCACCAACTCATCAGTACTGCTTTGCCACAACTTTTGATCGGGAGGAACCTCGTTCATATTGTCTGCCATTAAATGTATCACCTTTCCTTTTATGAAAATAAGATTGTTGTTAAGAATATTATAATATAATTCGCTTACTTTTTGGTAAACAAAAAACCTTGGATGACGAATTTAATATTTGTCACAAAAATTGACCACCTAAAAAAATGACCAATCGTCTTCATTATTTTACGATTGTCCAGTCGTTAATTGATTTTCCAGCCTCATCCTTTAATACCAGCCAGCTGTTGATGCCACCAAAGTACAAGAAGAGGCCAACCTCGTTGACGCTCTTTAACACAATGTCTCGGGTTGTCACGAAGTCCTGAATATCATCCGCATGTTCAGAACGCAACCTTTCAGCAAATTTTGCCGAAAAGCCCACTGAGCCGTCTTTGTTCAACTCGGGCTTGGGTTTCAACCTTGCGCCCGCCTTGGCCAGCATTTCATTTCGCTTTTGCCAATAAACAGTTGCCGTGGCGTCATCGTGATCAACGCTAAACGCGATTTGACTCACTTGTTTGGAAAAGCGGTGACGGGGTTTGCCACTGTGCTTAGGGGCTTGTAAAAACGCCAAGCGAAATCCCAATCCAGTTAAGATTTTTAGCACTAGATCCCGG
>NZ_JAXGWW010000257.1:0-2864 GCF_040773105.1 Lentilactobacillus sp. | reverse complement strand
GGGGTCCTGGGATTTTCGGCGCCTTTGGTGAGTGAGCAGGTGGCGAGGGCAGAAGTAACAGCTGCCGTATCCGCGAACCCCGCCGAAAATAAGTCGGTTGAAGTGGTGAAGGAATTTTATGTCAAAAATCTTTTGGGGAAAAGAAGTATTGTAAAAACGGTTCCTACAAGATTGCCAATTGATTCAAACGGCAACATCATTGTTCCGGATAATGAACCTGATTACACGCCTGATAAAACGATTGTTTCCTCAAAAAAAGGATCTTTAAATAATATCCATGTAGCTTATAACGCGCTTCCCGCAACGGTCACAATTAAGCATTTTGATGAGAGTGGGGAAAAGATATTAGACGATTTAGTCGTTGGAAAAGCCACTATCCATGGAAAATATTATGTATCCCCGGCTCAAGCAGATGTCTCTCATTATGAACTGGTCGATCCTAAATTGATAAGCGGAGAGATACTCTCGACAAATTTTGATATCAATTTGATTTATAAGGCCTTGAATTCAGTTACACAGGAAGTTGCCCCAAATAATGTCGTTAAGGTTATTCAACCTACAAGCGAGAAAAATGAATCTAGTAGTTTAAAGCCAACAACCTTAGCTCCCGAGATTAAATCAATTCCCGAAGCCCCCGCAGCTGAGCGGCAGTCCGCAAAGACAACGACCCTAACCACTAAAGCCCAGCCGGTGGCTGTGAGTCCGGCCCCAGCTACACCCAAATTGATTGAACCGGAAAAGTCAACTGTGCCGGAAGTTTCTGTTACACCACAAATGCCGGTTGCACCTCAGCTTGAAACCAAAGAGCAGGTATCATCTCCTGACAAGCCAACGGTAATTGATCCTAAGGTGGAAGCAACGGCGCCAACCACGCTCAAAGAAAAGTCAACGGTTCCGGAACAACAAGTGGTTACTACCAGGCCAGAAAAATCGGACGGTTCAAGTAAAACCACCAAAGAAGCCACGACTCAAAACACCACAAACCCAATTACGACGACAATCGTTAATCCGGCTGTTCAAACAAAAACAACGGCTGAACGTGAGGCCGCTAAGTCACAATCTGCCGAAAAGGGTCAACCAGACACCAAGGAAACACAAACGGTTAAAGAAGGCCAAAATCAAACCGAATCTCCAGCAAGTTCCGGAAACTCAAACGTTAATGATGGCGGGGAAATCAAAAAGACCGTTGGTGAAGCCAAAGAGGGGGTTCCAGCAAGTCCAAAAGTTGGCGAAACAACCGTTACGACTTCAAAAGTTGACGGCAAAGAGCTGACAGATGCCATCAATAAAACCAAGGAGTCAACCGAAGACCAAGCCTCAAAAGTAAAAGAAGCTGCCAAAAACGACATTTCGACTTATCAGCTTCGTGGATTGGACACTCATGGCAATCAATTATTTAACAAGACGCTTAAACTATCAAAGGATGAAGCGGCTAAATTCCGCAACAAAAACATCGAATACTATGGTTATGATTGGGTATCAACTGATTTCGATGACCAATCCACAGTGCTGACACTGCACTACGCTGCTAAAAAGGTCAAGTTTAACATTATCAATGTTGATGAGACCGGCCATGTTCTGTCGAAGAATCAGGTGGAACTCGACTTTGGGACAAGTCAATCGTTTGCCGCCCGTCATATCCCAGGATATCAGGCCAAGCAGGCGGATAAAGTGCTCAAGGCAGATAACTTGGTACCCAGTGATGTCGAAATGGTTTATACAAAGCTTCCTGAAACGATTTCCCGTCAATCAGTTGAAGTACCGACGAAAGGCGAACAACATGCAGCCACCACAACGAATAAGGCGGTTGATGATAAGGCCACACTAAAGACAAAAACTGCTGACAAGCCTAAAAACGCCCGTCATCACGCTGCGGTCGTGCACGATGATGACCAGCCGGACCTGAAAGACAAGCAAACTGCCAGTGGGGATGAGAAGCTACCTCAAACTGGCGAGTCAAAATCAATCCTAAGTGTTTTAGCTGGGGTGGGGATTTTATTGGTGATGGCGATGAAAAAAGGTTTCAAACGATTCATTTGATTATGATATGATTGATATCAGAAATAATTAAAGGATGATCGACGTGCAGGTTAGAGGAAGTTACAAGCTATCTCAAATAAAAACAATTTTCAATGGGATTTTGGTTGGTATATTGGCCGGTTCCGCGGTGTCCCTATTTCGCTGGGCCATAGGACATATGATGGGGCTGATGCGTTATTTATACGTTAATGCAGCAGCACATCTTTCGCTCTTGGTTTTGGCGATTGGCATTAATGTCGCCATTGGTCTTTTAGTCGGCTGGTTTTTGAAACAGCAACCGGATATCAAAGGTTCTGGAATCCCCCAAGTTGAGGGACAATTACTGGGAGAGGTTGATTATAATTGGTGGTCGATTTTATGGCGCAAATTTGTTGGCGGCATTTTAGCGATTGGCAGCGGGCTTTACCTTGGGCGTGAAGGGCCGTCTATTCAACTGGGATCAACACTGGGACAAGGGGTTGCCCACTTTACCAAACAAATTGGGTTTGACCGTCAGGTACTGATCTCAAGTGGTGCGGCCGCCGGCTTAAGCGCGGCTTTTAACGCACCAATTGCCAGCACGCTATTTGTATTGGAAGAGATTTATCATAATTTTTCAACGAATATTTGGATTGTTTCCTTGACCTCGGCAATCACGTCGGACATGGTTGCGACCTACGTTTTTGGTCTCAAACCTGTTCTTTATATGAAGAGCACGCCATTGCCACTTAAATATTTTCTTTGGGTTGTCTTATTAGGGATTGTTTTAGGCGTTTTGGGCCGAATCTATCAAATGGTCATCTTAAGTATGGGCAAATGGTACCGTCATACCAAGCTTCCGTGGT
>NZ_JAXGWW010000256.1:0-2904 GCF_040773105.1 Lentilactobacillus sp. | reverse complement strand
GTTTGATGAAGCGCGTCAATTGGATCCTCAAAATCGGCCATGTACTTACACGAGTATCATGATGGCGAATCCCAAGACTGACAACTGCGTATCATTAGTCGACGTGATTGCGTTGAATCGTTACTACGGCTGGTACGTTGCCAATGGTGATTTGGCAACCGCTGAAAAAGCAACCCGAGATGAGTTGAAGGCATACTCCGACAAATTCCCAGACAAGCCCATCATGTACACCGAATATGGTGCCGACACGATTCCTGGGCTTCACAGTAATTACGACGAACCATTTTCAGAAGAGTTCCAAGAAGATTACTATCGTATGACGAGTAAAGTCTTTGATGAAATCCCACACTTTGTCGGCGAACAGCTGTGGAACTTTGCCGACTTCCAGACGAAATCTGGCATCCAGCGGGTACAAGGCAATAAGAAGGGAATCTTTACTCGGTCCCGGGAACCAAAGATGGTCGTCCGGTACTTGAAGAAGCGTTGGACAAACATTCCTGATTTTGGGTATAAAAAATAACAAAATATATATAATTTTGAAGATTTGAAAGCTGATATGACGCATTTTATGCGCGATATCGGCTTTTTGAAATTTCTTTGTAAACTTATTCACAAAGCATTGCAATTTTCCCGAATAAAGACTAGCCTTAATGTGTATTAAGCGGTTACAAAAAGAATCGTGTGAAGGGGGAAACATACTAATGTCAACGATTATTTCTACATTGAAAGAATCTGACGATGAGAACCGAGTGGCGATCACGCCGGACGTGGCGGAAAAGCTGGTTCACAAGGATTTTCAAGTGTTGGTTGAAAAAGGTGCAGGTGAGAAAGCGTTCTTTTCTGATCAAGCCTATGTTGACGCTGGGGCAACGGTTGTTAGTCGGGATGACGCGGTTTCAAAAGCGAACCTGATTGCAGTTATTAATCAGCCGGATGAGGCAACCCGCGCAAAGATTCATGAGGGCCAAATCCTGATTGGCTTGCTGAAAGCCTTGGTTGATACCGATGCTATTCAAGAACTGGCCAAACAAAAGGTAACGGCTCTCTCGTTTGAACTTTTGCCGCGGACGATTTCTCGAGCCCAAAGCATGGATGTGTTAAGCTCACAAGCTTCGATTGCCGGCTATAAAGCAGCTTTGGTTGCGGCCGATCAATTTGCCCGCTACCTGCCGATGATGATCACGGCTGCCGGGACTGCCAAGCCAGCTAAAGTATTGGTCTTAGGAACTGGTGTTGCCGGGCTTCAGGCAATCGGGACCGCCAAGCGATTGGGCGCAATTGTTTCTGGATACGATGTTCGCCCGGCTTCTCGAGGTGAAGTGGAATCACTGGGAGCGGAATTTCTGACCAGTTCAGTCAGTGCCGTTGGTGCGGGCGGATATGCCCGTCAGCTCTCAGCTGATGAACAAAAGCAGCAGCAAGACGAACTTGTTGGGTTCATTAAACAAAACGACATTGTGATTACAACTGCGCAGGTTCCTGGGAAAAAGCCACCGCTGTTGGTACCACAACAAGCGATTGATAATGCCAAATCCGGAAGTGTCTTTGTTGATCTGGCTGCCAGTGATTTAGGTGGTAACGTGTCCGGATCAAAACCGGGTCAAACGGTGATGACTGAAAATGGTGCCAAAATTATTGGGGCCGGGAATTTAGCGAGCCAGTTGGCAACGTCTGCTTCAGAAATGTTCTCGAAAAACGTCCAAGCTGTCATTAATGATATTGCTGACAAGGATGGCAATCTCAACATTGATTTAACCGACGACGTGATGAGCCAGTTGGTTGCAACCGACCACGGTGAAATTATTTCCGACCGGCTGCGGGATGCGTTGAATTTGCCGACCAAGCAGCCAGCTGAAGATGCGCCTGAAGAAGCAACCAAAGAAACAAAAGATGCTGACAAGGGGGATGAGTGATTATGAGTCAGGAGTTATATACGAATTTAGCCATTTTTGTTCTGAGCCTATTAGTTGGATTTGAAGTCATGAGTAAAATTCCTTCGACTTTACAAACACCAATGATGTCCGGCGCCAATGCAATTCACGGGGTCGTGGTTGTCGGGGCCTTTGTGATCGCAGCGGAAGCCAATAATTGGTATTTCTACATTCTCGCCTTCCTGGCAGCCTTTTTTGCCGCCGTCAACGTTGCCGGTGGTTATACGGTAACCGACCGAATGCTGGGGATGTTCAACCGGCCAAAAAAGCCGGCAGATTCTAACAAAGAAGGCGACAAATAATGTCAATGCTTAAAACACTTGCTTCGTTAATTTATTTGCTGTCGGCCGTCTGCTACGTGGTTGGTGTCCACATGATGCGTTCGCCGAAAACGGCTCGAAAAGGAAACATGCTGTCTGGATTAGGGATGGCAATGGCGGTCGTCATGATTCTGATTGAAATTATTGCTGACGGTAAAATCACCCTGATTGGGTGGACGGTTTTGTTTGTTGGCCTTCTAATCGGTATTTTATATGGGGTTATTAAAGCGCGTAAAGTGCCGATGACTGACGTGCCACAGTTGGTTTCGCTATTTAATGCTGTTGGTGGTGGTGCTGCCGCCACAATTGGTATCTTCGACTACACCCATGAGGCATTAGGAACTTCACTGAGTTTGGCCTTTTCAATTCCGGTCCTTCTCGACATTGTCATTGGAGGGATTACTTTCTCAGGTTCTTTGATTGCAACTGGAAAGTTATCCGGTCACGTTCCTGGCAAGCCAATTTCATTTCCCGGCGATAAGCTGATTAATGGGATCGCTGTTCTTGGAATCCTTGTGGCTGCCGTTTGGATGATTGGCTTTCCATCTGCGTACTGGCCATTGGTCTTGGCATTGCTTGCCAGCTTAATCTTCGGTCTGCTGATGACCTTGCCAATCGGTGGTGCCGACATGCCGGTTGTCGTATCGCTTTTG
>NZ_JAXGWW010000255.1:0-2924 GCF_040773105.1 Lentilactobacillus sp. | reverse complement strand
TGAAGTTGATTGCCAACTACGGTGCAGGATTTAACAATATTGATACCGACTATGCCAAATCAAAGGGCATCCCTGTTACCAACACGCCAAAGGTTTCAACCACGTCAACCGCTGAAGTTACTTGCGCATTGATGATTAGCTTGGCCCACCGAGTTGTTGAAGGTGACCAGTTAATGCGCACCAAAGGCTTCACTGGCTGGGCACCACTGTTCTTCTTAGGCCACGAATTAGCCGGAAAGACTCTTGGAATTATCGGCATGGGCCAAATTGGCCAGGCGGTTGCCAAGAGAATGCATGCATTTGACATGAAGATCCTTTACAACCAGCGTCACCAGTTGGACTCGGCAACGGAAGAAAAGCTGGGGGCAACCTTTGCCAGCGTTGATGACATTGTGAAAAATGCCGATGTCATTACACTACACGCCCCTGCAACTCCTGAGACCCATCATTTACTGGGTGCCGAACAGTTCAAGGAAATGAAAGACAGTGCCATGCTGATCAATGCGGCTCGAGGACCGCTCATCGATGAAGCTGCGTTGCTTGAAGCATTAAAGAACGGCGAAATTGCCGGCGCCGGCTTGGATGTTTATGAAGCTGAGCCAAAGGTCGACGATGGCTTCAAATCATTGAAGAACGTCATCTTGACCCCTCACATTGGTAACGCAACTGTTGAGGCGCGTGATGCAATGGCTGAAATTGTTGCTAAGAACACGGTTGCCATGGATGAGGGCAACCAACCGGATTACATCGTCAATGGGGTTGAACTTTAAAACCGAGAGTGCGGAGCAAACCGTTTAGCTTCGGAGCATTAATATGATATTGGGCTTTGACGCAGGGTTGCGTCGAAACCCAGTATCGGATTAAGCGGACGAAGCTGGTTTGAGGAACACATTTAGCTAGATAATACAAAATCCCCAAAAAAGAAGCTGAGTTAAAAGTTTTCACTTTTAGCTCAGCTTCTTTGTGTTGGATTTAGTCTCATTTGGCGGCTACCGCAACAACGCTTCCCCGTGTTATTGCAGATGTCCAGTCACTCATTAACATCAGGCTGCCAGCCAATCGCAAGTATGAACAGCATGAAGGGGCTTGCACACAAATGGTTAACAGACTACCTAATTAAATACACGTATCAGCCGCCAAACGGGAAATGGACAATTATGATACAGAACAGCTCGAGGATTTCTCACTTTACTGGTGGGCATCTGCAATATTGAGTTACTTGTAGTAGATACATGACTCTCACCTTCTCACAAACATGCAGCGGTCATCGACGACAATCTCTTTGAAGGATGTTACTTTCGATTGTTGCCAAAAGTTTACCATGGAAATTGGGCCAATATTTTGACTAAAATTACAAAAAATACCGGTTTTATTTGTGAGAAAAACAAAATAGTTGGTATAATTCAGCTTTTGATAACAATTTAGGCATTGAAACGCTTCCATTTTGATGCTGAATTTTGTAAAATGGGGTTGATAAAGTTGAGCTACGTTTCCTTTGCTGGAGGTGATACGGATGATTGATCTTGAAGAAATTATTACTAAAGAAAAGAAACGAATCGTTCAAGTCAATAAAGTCCCTTTGAATAATCGCAAAGTGAATGCGATTACGATTATGGACAGTGGAACGGTAGACGGCTGGGCGAAGAACGGGGAAATCGTGATCACCAGTTCGCGGATGATGCCGGAGGACATGGGTGTCGCTAAACAATTGCTTGCCCAGTTGGTCGAAAAAGGGGTTGTTGCACTAATGGTGAAGCCATACTCACCGGATGGAACGGGTGAGTTCCCCCAAGTCTTGATCGACTACGGCAATCAATTGAACTTTCCATTATTTAAAATTGAGCCCAGTGCGACTTACATACAGATTCTCAACGATATCAATGCGCTTTTACTTGAAAATCGCCGAATCAATAAAATGGCTGACCTTGATTTGGATTATCTCTTAAAATCAAATTCAGCATCCGACAAAGATTTCGACTTTGTTTCCGGATTAAAGGATATCAATTTGTATGAGCTTAACGTCAGAGTTACCAAGATCGTCCTTGGCGAAACCCCCAAGCCCGGTGAGCGGTTGTCCATTCAGTTCGACCTGGTTAATCAAATTCAAGCCTTCTTCGATCGGGTCCAGCGTGAAGGAAGAATTAAGACTTACTTCATTCTTGAATCTTCCAACGGGGCCACAGCAATTTCATTTTTTAGCAACGATCAAGTTGAGCTGCCGCCTCATGACCGAACGCCTTACACCCGGCTGATTCATAACGTTCACATCCCCCGCTTCATCATTTATGAGGGCGTGTCCAACGCTTACCCGGCCAAAAAAATTCATCGTTGTTATATCGAAGCCAGCTTCGGCGTTGAGATCGCTCAAACACTGGATTGGTCTGACCGCCCCGTCTTTTATCGGGACGTTGGCCTCTGGAAACTGGTACAAAAGCTTTCACGGGCTCAAGACAGCCGCCTGTATCCAATCGAAATGGATCAAATCCTTGAAGACGACGAAATGTTTGAAACGGTCAAAGAATTCTTCCGTCAAAATGAATCGATCAAGAAAGCCAGTCAGGCAATGTTTACCCATCCAAATACGATTCGGTATCGCCTAACCATGATTTACAAGCAAACCGGCTTGGATTATCGACTGACAAACGACAAATTTTTGATTTACATTGCGTTTATTAAAAAGCTACTGAATAGAAATTAGGCCAACGACCAGAGCAATTGTTTTACTTTTGTTCTGGCCGCTTTCGTATGTTTGGACAAACAATCGCCAATTATTTTGTAGAAACGGCAAACACATTCAGACTCAAATCAGTTATATTCACAGATGAAGGGGTTTAGTTATTTGCTCGAGGGAAATTAATGTATTTCTTTGATTTGTGTTTGAGGGGGGAGTTGTTTTCTATGAATCGAATCAATAAAGTATTACT
>NZ_JAXGWW010000254.1:0-2936 GCF_040773105.1 Lentilactobacillus sp. | reverse complement strand
ATTCTGGCATAAAGGAGCCGACGTCATCTCTGGAAAAGCCATAGGTCAACTGGGTTAAATCATTCGTCCCGAAGCTGAAGAAGTCCGATACTTCTGCGACTTTATCAGCCGTTAAGCAGGCACGCGGAATTTCCATCATTGTTCCAACCGTATATTCAAGTTTGGCACCCTTTTTTGCGAATAATTGTTCAACTTGGTTCACGACCACTTCTCGAACCCACTTCATCTCAGCCTTGGATCCGGTGAGTGGAATCATGATATGCGGCTCAATGATCAGCCCTTGATCAAGCAAGTCCAATGCGGCCTCAATAATGGCACGAACCTGCATTTCATAAATATCCGGGAAGGTGACGGCTAATCTGTCACCACGGTGGCCCAGCATTGGGTTGATTTCCTTTAGGGCATCAACACGGCGCGCCAGATAATTTGGATCAATATTGAGCTGATCGGCAACCTTTTGAATTTCTTTCTCGTCGTGCGGCAAAAATTCGTGCAACGGCGGATCCAGGAGACGGATGGTCACTGAGCGACCTTCGGAGAGGCGAAACAATTCGTAAAAGTCACCCTGTTGCATTTTGGCTAATTCAGCCAATGGTGCCTCCCGCTCCTTGGCATCTTCAGCAATGATTAACCGTCTCATCTCCAACAATCGTTCCGGCTTGAAGAACATGTGCTCCGTTCGGGTTAAGCCGATGCCGTCTGCCCCAAATTTAAGGGCTTGGGCAAAATCAGCCGGCGTGTCCGCGTTGGCATAGACGCCCATGTCGCTTTCCTGCTTGGACCACTCTAAAATCGTCGATAAATTATCATTGACCTTGGTATCGTTGGTCATAATCTGGCCGATATAAATATTTCCGTTGGTGCCGTCAACCGAAATCCAGTCGCCCTCATTCAACTGCTCACCGGAGATCGTCGCTACTCGGTTTTGATAATCCACCTGAAGGCCATTGACGCCAACCGTGGCAGGTGTCCCCATCCCGCGGGCAACAACTGCCGCGTGAGACGTCATCCCGCCTCGTGAAGTAACGATGGCTTCACTGATGACCATGCCTTCAATATCTTCAGGAGACGTATCCTGACGAACCAAAATAACTTGTTGTTCCAAATCATCATGCGCCGCTTTGGCTGATTCAGCCGTAAAATAGATTTGTCCAGACGCCGCCCCTGGCGATGCGGGTAGCCCACTTGCAGCAACGGTATTTTGATCCAGTTCTGCTTCATCAAACTCAGGATAAAGAATCGCGCCCACTGAATCGGGGTTAATTCGCAAAAGCGCTTCGGTTTGAGAAATCAGTCCCTCATCCACCAGGTCGACGGCAATTTTAACGGCAGCCGTTGGTGTCCGTTTACCATCCCTTGCTTGAAGCATATACAATGTCCCGTGTTCGATCGTGAACTCCAAGTCCTGCATATCACGGTAGTAAAATTCGAGCTTTTTAGCGATTGCTGCAAATTCGTTGTATAAGTCGGGCATCGTGTCCGCCAACGTACTAATTGGCTGTGGCGTCCGAATACCGGCAACAACGTCTTCTCCTTGAGCATTTAATAAATACTCGCCAAATAATTTGTTTTCGCCGGTTGCCGGGTTTCTGGTAAAGGCAACCCCGGTTCCGGAATCCTCACCGGCATTTCCAAAGACCATCATCTGAATGTTAACGGCCGTGCCTAAATCACTGGCGATGTGATTTTCACGACGATAGACCTGGGCCCGGTGATTATTCCAGGATTCAAAGACGGCGTTGACCGCCGCTAATAATTGTTCCTTAGGGTCTTGAGGAAAGACTTTGCCTGCTTTGCTAACATATAGATCCTTGAATTGGTCGACAATCTCTTTCAGATCAGAGACGGTTAAGTCCAAATCGGATTGATAGTTGTGCGTTGTTTTAACATCCTCTAGAACCTGATCGAAAACACCTTCAGGGATCTCATAGACCACGTTTCCAAACATCGCCAGTAAACGGCGGTAGCTGTCATAAGCAAATCGGCGATTGTCGGTCATGTTAGCCAAAACTTCGACCGTTTGATCATTTAAGCCGATATTTAAAATCGTGTCCATCATTCCTGGCATCGAAATTGCGGCCCCGGAACGAACTGACACTAATAATGGATTGGTTGGACTATTGAATTGTTTACCCACTTTTTCGCTCAGTTGGGCAATTGCCGCTTCAATCTGAGTTAATGTGTCGTCATTTATTTGATTGTTGTTATCATAGAACGCCTGGCATGCTTCAGTGGTGATCGTAAACCCATCCGGAACTGGAAAGCCCAGGGTGGTCATCTGGGCTAAGTTGGCACCTTTTCCACCGAGCAAGCGTCGCATATCTTTGTTGCCTTCTTCGAATCGATAGATGTATTTCATATAATGACGTCCTTTCTAAAATCAATTGCACATTTCATTTGATGCGTATATCATATATGATACGTCTTATTAATGCAAATTAAATTTTATAGAACGTTTTATTACAGCTTTCAAAACAATTGATCTGCTGGGATTTTCAGACCTCGAAAAAATATTTTATTCGCTAGATTTTGTCAAATAACACGTTTTATTGGATACATATAGAACGTTGTATGTTAGAATCTATTTGAATGGTACGGACCACTAAATCAAAACGTTTGGAGCGACGACCTTGAAACTTACCCCTCGCCAAAATCAAATTATCGCTATTGTTAAAAAAGACAGCCCAATCACCAGTAAGCAGATTTCCGCTGAACTGAAACTGAGCATGCCGACAATTCGATCGGACCTACGATTATTAACGGCATTTGGGATTCTCGAAGCCAAGCCCAAAGTTGGCTACACGTTTAATGATTCCCCTGCCAAGTCTTTGAGTTATCAGAAGCTTTACCAAGAGCCCATCCGAAGCATTTTACAAAAACCGACGGAGATTAGAGAAGATGCGACTCTCACTGAAGCCGTTAATACTTTGTTCATT
>NZ_JAXGWW010000253.1:0-2945 GCF_040773105.1 Lentilactobacillus sp. | reverse complement strand
TAAACTCGTAGAGGCCTTTCACATGAGTGAAGGGCAAATCTGAGGTGGAACCGCGATAAAATCGTCCTCTTAAGTCATTGATGGCTTAAGAGGATTTTTTTGTTTACCGGATTGACTAAACTTCATGAGGCAGCAGGTGTGAACTTGTTGCAAATTGAGGTGGAACCGCGAAAGCCATCGTCCTCTTGAGTCTTGATACTCAGGGGGATTTTTTTATGGAGGGATGTCAAATGATTCAATATATTCAAGAAATTTTACCAGCTTTATTATCTGGAACCAAAATGACGTTATCAATTTTCTTTTGGACGTTAATTTGCTCAATTCCGTTGGGCGCCTTGGTTGGTTTGGGACTGATTCAGCGCTTCAAACCATTAACCTGGCTTTTGAACTTTTACGTCTGGATCATGCGGGGAACGCCACTGTTACTGCAATTAATTTTTGTGTTTTACGGATTACCAATTATTCACATTGTCTTTCAACGATATGACGCTGCGATGTTTGCCTTTATTTTGAACTATACCGCCTACTTTGGTGAAATTTTCCGTGGTGGTTTCCAGTCAGTTCCAAAGGGTCAGTTTGAAAGCGCCAAGGTGTTGCGTTTAAGTTATGGCCAAACTATTCGAAAGATTGTCATTCCACAGGTTTTCAAAATTGTGTTGCCTTCAATTGGAAACGAAGTCATCAACTTGGTCAAGGACTCTTCATTGGTCTATGTCATTGGCTTGGGCGACTTACTGCGAGCCGGAAACGTTGCGACTGCCCGGGATGTCACTTTGCTGCCGCTCATCTTAGTCGGGATTATTTACCTCGCCTTGACTGCGGTTTGCACGATTGTCTTGAAACTC
Organism: Lentilactobacillus sp.; assembly: GCF_040773105.1. Lineage (NCBI taxonomy): Bacteria > Bacillati > Bacillota > Bacilli > Lactobacillales > Lactobacillaceae > Lentilactobacillus > Lentilactobacillus sp. The sequence continues at coordinate 2,100 of NZ_JAXGWW010000253.1, read as the reverse complement.
ATTGAAAAACGTGAAAATGTTTGGCGATAGGAGGGAATTCATATGTTAGAGATTAAAGATTTAACAAAACGCTTTGGCAGTCGAACAATTATTGATGACCTTTCGATGACCGTCAAAGATAACGAAATCATGGCGATTGTCGGTCCGTCCGGTGCCGGTAAAACAACCTTATTGCGCTGTATTACGGGATTAGAGTCCGTCGACTCCGGAGAATTTTATTGGAATGGGAGTCAATTTGATCCGACCAATACCACTCAAAAGGATACAATCATCGGCGTTGTCTTTCAGGATTACCAATTATTTCCTAACTTAACGGTCCTTGGCAATATTACATTGGCGCCGACGATGGTTAAAAAAGAACCGATGGATGACGTTAAAAAGTATGCCCGTGAGCTGTTAAGCCGGTTGGGACTTGAAGGAAAAGAAAGTCTTTATCCCTATCAGCTGTCAGGAGGGCAAAAGCAACGGGTAGCCATTGTTCGTGCGTTAGCCATGCGGCCCAAGATTCTCTGCTATGATGAACCGACTTCAGCTTTGGATCCTGCGTTAAGAGACGAAGTTGCCCAAATTATTTTGGACCTCAAAAAACAAGAAATGACACAAATCGTCGTTACTCATGATATGGATTTTGCCAAGAACGTTGCCGACGAGATTCAACAGGTTAAACAAATTCAGTAGGAGGGGTAGGATGTTAAAATCAATTAAACGACTTTTATTACTTACCAGCTTACTGCTGATTGCAATTGGCCTGTCAGGCTGCGGTGTTCGGTACGTTAACCGGCAGGGATCCCAAGAAGATCCCGACACTTGGGCAACAGTTTCCAAGCAAAAGAAAATTGTTGTCGGCTTGGATGATAGTTTTGTTCCCATGGGATTCCAAACCAAGAGTGGCAAAATTGTCGGCTATGACGTTGATCTTGCCAAGGCCGTGTTCAAACAGTATGGGATCAAGGTCGATTTTCAGCCAATTGATTGGTCAATGAACGTGACTGAATTACGTAACGGGACCATTGATCTTATCTGGAACGGATTTTCGATTAATCCGCAACGGGCAAAGAAGATTACCTTCAGTGAGCCTTACTTGATTAATGATCAGGTCTTAGTTACCAAGAAAAATCAACACATTAAGAATTTTGCCGACATGAAAGGCAAAGTGGCCGGAGTTCAAAGCGGATCGGCCGGGGCGATGGACATTGATAATCAACCTAAATTGTTGAAGGATCGGATTAAGGGCCATGAGCCAATTTTATATGACACGTTTACGGACGCGTTTATCGACTTGAATGCCAACCGGATTCAGGGATTGCTGATCGATAGCATTTATGCAGGCTATTATCTGGAACATCAGAAAAACGAATCCAGCTTTACGTCTATCCCAAGTGAATTTCCAAAGGAACAGTACGGCGTTGGGATGAGAAAGGGCGATACGGTTTTGAAACAAAAAATTGATGCCGGTTTGAACCGTTTAGCTAAAAATGGGGAATTGCACAAGATTAACATGAAGTGGTTTGGAACCGATCGTGATAGTCCACTGATGAAGAACGTTCAGAAATAATCAAGCTATGTGAGTGTGGACCGCTAACGGTTAGCTTTCAACTCGACTGCTTCATGAGAGGTCCATATTATCCAGCTAAAATGTAAAGCAGTTGGCTGATTCCAGCCATTTAAGTCCAGTGATCAATCATTCCACAACTTGGAATAATCGACTACTGGGCTTAAATTTTGCGATCAATCCGTTTTTATCGCCGCTCAATTTTGCAATAATTATCTATTTTTGGTAACGTTTGCCGATTTATATTGAGATTTTAATAAATTTATCTTAATATGAAATTTGTGACTAATTGAGGAGGATACTCAGTGGAATTCGAAATTGCAAAGGACGTCCATTTAACGACGATCCCAACAACAAAATTTAAAAATAGCAAAATCGTGATGAATTTTACATTTCCCGCTCATCATGAAAATTATGCCAAGCTGGCCTTATTGGCGGAACTATTGGAAAATTGTTCGGCACAGTATGACAGCGAATTATTGGTGTCTCGCCAATTATCCAAATTGTATGGCGCAAGCTTTGGGGTAACCGTCTTGAGGTACGGTAAC
>NZ_JAXGWW010000252.1:0-2967 GCF_040773105.1 Lentilactobacillus sp. | reverse complement strand
CTAAATCAGGTGTTGGGGTAACAAGGCGCTCAACAATTTGTTTATAGGTGCTGTCGCCAACTTTTCCCAAAAGAATGATTGATAAAATATCCGTTCTTAAAAACTGTTCCGGTGACAGCGGTTCATTAAGCGAATAAATCAGCGTATCAGGCCGCTTGGGTGAAATAAGGGTTCTAATGAGTTTCACGGCTTCCAAGCGTTTACGAACGCCCAGCAAATCACTGATGCCGGAATTTAACATACTTTGGATCTCGTAGTGCTTGTGCAAAATCATTTGATTGTGATCATTCAAGCTCAATGACCACAACAAATTGTATAAGGCAATTGCCTGTTCACCAATGATTGGCTGATACAAATTCGTTAAAACAGTGTGGTCAAGATCTCGATTGACGTGCGCATTAATTAATACAAATTTTGAATCCGGAGTTAACTTTTCAAATGACTCTGCCATTTACTTTTCCTCCGAGTGCCCCTCATCATGTTTCTTTTTATCCTTTTCCATGATTTCTTTGAGCTCTTTATAAAAGACCGACATATCCTTAAACTGACGGTAAACACTGGCAAAGCGGATATAAGCAATTTCATCCAAGTTTACCAAATCTTCCATTACATATTCACCAATTTGTTGACTAGAGACTTCGTTTTCACCCAAAGAGCGCAATTTATTTTCGACCCGATCGACCAAATTGGTAATCGCATCCATTGAAACCGGGCGCTTCTCAGCCGACCGCACAATCCCTTTAAGCAGCTTTTCACGGTTAAATTCTTCCCGGTTACCATTTTTCTTCACAACTAAAAGTGGTGTGACTTCCACACGCTCAAAAGTGGTAAATCGAAACCCACAGTGTTCACATTCTCTTCTTCGTCTGATGACTCGGCCGTCGTCAGTTGGCCTTGAGTCGACAACTTTGGAACCATTATATCCGCAATGAGGACATTGCATGGTGTTCACCTCGTCTATTTCGTTTGGCTCGCCAACCACGTCTTAACTTGGGCCAGCGTTTCTGGTATTGAATCTGAGTTATAAATAATTGTATCAGCCAAATCGCATTTTGTCTGCAATGGCCACTGATTTTTAATTCGTTTGGTTGCATCCACAATACTTAGTTTATTGCGTTTCATGAGCCGATGCAACTGCGTAACCGGGTCGCAGTAAACCACGATCACTTGGTCAACTAAGTGGGCATACCCATTTTCGTATAAAGTTGGCGCGTCCAAAACAACTAATGGTGCGTCAAAATAATGATCGATTTGCTTGAAGATTTCAGCGCGAATAAACGGGTCGATTACCCGAACCAACCGTTTTAACTTTGATGGATCGTTAAACACCATTTTTCCAAGCGCTTGACGATCCAATTCGCCGTTGGTTTGAATCATCTGATCACCAAAAACTTCAGCCAAAGCTCGCAGGCCGGCAGTTCCCTTTGCTTCGACCTGATGGGTAATTAAATCGGCATCAATAATTGGAATGCCCTGCTCATTTAAATAGTCACTGACCAACGACTTGCCCGTTGCAATGCCACCGGTTAACCCAATTAATTTACTCATGTTTCTCACCACGTAACGGTTGGCACTTTGGGCAATAATGGGTTCCCCGTTGAGCCAACTTAATCTTGACAATTTTAGTGCCACAGCGCGGACAGGGTTCTCCCTGCCTGCCATAGACATTTAAATGATTCTGAAAGTTCCCCGCTTCCCCGTAGGCAGTGGAATACGAATGAACCGTCGTTCCATGACCATCGATTGCCATTTGAATTTCAGTAATAATATTTTTCCGCAACCGTTTGATTTGCGCTGGTTTTAAAGAATTGACCGGCTGCTTAGGATTAATTTTACTTAACCACAAAACCTCGTCGGCATAGATGTTACCTAGCCCGGCAATGTTGCTTTGATCCAGCAAAAAAGGTTTGATGACTTTGCGGCTTTTCTTAAAAATCGCCGTAATATAGTCGAGCGTCAGCGCCTGTTCAGTTGGTTCAGGGCCAATGGTTTTCAAGCCGGCCACCGACATCTCTGTGCCGGTATCCACGAGATTCATCCGACCAAACTTGCGGGTATCGTTGTAACGTAATTCACGCCCATCGGTTAGATGAAACACCACGTGGGTGTGTTTGTCCAACGGTGCGCCGTCTGGTTCAACGTCATATTTTCCTTCCATCCGCAAATGAGAAACAATCGTAAGGTGATCACTCAAACGAATGAGTAAATACTTCCCCCGGCGATCAATTCGATCAATCTTTTTCCCCTTCAACGCGTTCTCGAAGTCCTTTGGAGGCAGGTTAACCATCTTTGGATACAAAACATCAACGGATTTAATCGTGCTTCCTTCAACTAATTTCGTGAGACCGCGTCTGACAGTTTCAACTTCTGGTAATTCAGGCATCTTGATCCCCCATTACGTTATTTTGCATCATACCAAGTTTTTCCCCAATGACTTTCTACCTTTAATGGAACATCAAGTTTAATAGCCGAGTCCATGACACTTGGGATCAGCTTTTTGACCGTCTCAAGTTCATCATTTGGAACTTCGAAAATCAGTTCATCGTGAACTTGAAGCAGCATCTTTGTTTTCATATCTTTAATTGCTTTGTTCATATTGATCATGGCAATTTTGATAATATCGGCCGCACTGCCTTGAATCGGTGTATTCATTGCCGTCCGTTCGGCAAATGATCTCAGGTTAAAACTCTTAGAATTGATATCCGGCAGGTATCTGCGCCGGTGGGCAATTGTTTCAACATAGCGGTGGTTGCGGGCAAATTTGACAATATCATCCATGTACTTCTTAACACCCGGATATTCTTCAAAATACCGTTCAATAAATTGGTGGGCTTGTTTACGGGTAATCCCAGTATTTTGAGATAAGCCAAAATCACTAATGCCGTAAACAATTCCAAAGTTAACTGCCTTTGCTTGACGTCGTAATTCAGGGGTGACGGCTTCGTTTGAGGGCAGACCGAAGATTCG
>NZ_JAXGWW010000251.1:0-2997 GCF_040773105.1 Lentilactobacillus sp. | reverse complement strand
GTCATCAATCTCAGTAATAATGAAGAACATGCTGAAATCATCGTCATCCTTCATGTACGCGGGCATTGCCCAAATGCCATCGCTGATCTCCACCAATTCTTCATTATCGAACCGATAGTCGCGGTGGTTCTGTTCGTTAACCGGCTTGTCCAGCACAAACATCATCTTATCAAAAACTGGATTGCCAAGCTTTATATTGTCTTCCATATGAGTCCCCTTTTGTAGAATTTAGTTAGAGAAAATCATGCAAAAACAATCTTACTTGTCCTTTTTGATTTGTGCAAGTCGAATAGCCAAAGAAAACAAAAAAGAAGCAGGAATAAAAAATTCCAGCCTCTTACTAAAGTTATACATATAACAAACTTGGTTGCTTGGCAGCCTTTTGCATATGCTCATACAAGTGGTCCCCAATCATTTGGGTGCCCACAGTCTTAAAGCCTTTTCGTTCATATAATTTCTTTGCTTCCGGATTTTCAAAATCCACGTTCAAGCCGATCACCGACTTCCCATCATTTAAAGCCATTCTTGGAACGGCGGCAAGCAGCTTGCTACCAATCCCATGGCCCTGCCAGTCGGGATCGACGGCAATTGAATCCAAGTACCACTCATCGGAGTTGGTCTCAGAATCGGGAATGTATGGGGCTTTAAAATCAGCACTCTTTTTTGATAAATTGATCAAGACGTTATTAATATCGTCCTCATTTTCGCTGGGATATCCAAAGACGACCCCAACAACTTGGCCATTGGCCTCGGCCACCACGGTGGATGCTTTACTCGACAGATAAGTATCTGTCTGGTAAGCCCTCGTGATGACCTTGGCTAATCCAGGTTCGGGAACGTCTTCTAATTCATCGAGTTCCATTTCATCAAAAATGATATCAATCAACGGCGCTATCTGGCCAGCATCATCCTGTTGTGCTTCTCTAACGGTTATCAAAAAAATCCTCCTAATAAATGAACATTCAGTATGTGTTATCTAACATATTACTGAAGTTTTCATTAATTGTCAAAATCAGGGGATTTAATCCGTTTTATTTTCAGACTTGTTTTCATTTTCTTGCGAGGTGTTTTCATTCAAGTCATTCTTCGGGTTGCCCATTTGATTTCGTTGCAGCATATCAAGCTCGGTGCGGATCTGACCAAGAATTTCGATTTCCAATTTCTGAATCTCCAATGAATGTGGCAGCTGATTTTGCGTCAGGTTATCGAGCTTTGCATGGAGGATTCGCAATTCGTGCTCGGATTTTTGATTCACGTGATAATCGTTTTCAGAACTCATCCGATCACGGTCGGCAGCCCGGTTTTGACTCATCATGATAATTGGGGCCTGAATCGCCGCAATACAGCTCAGGGCCAAGTTCAGCAAAATAAATGGATACGGATCAAAGTGCAGGCCAAACAAGTGCAGTGCATTGATACACATCCACGACACCAGCACGAAGGTAAAGGCAAAGATGAATCCCCAACTCCCGCCAAAACGGGCAACGGCGTCAGAGACTTTTTGCCCAAACGTCAAACTCTTGGCTAAGTTGTCGTTAACGTCGACAATATCATAATCATCACTTTGCATCGCCTTGGTTAGCCGGCGATTGATTTTTTTTGGTTTGTTTAACATCGGAATTCACCATTCCGTCAACTCTCATCAGCTGGTACTTCAGCAGGTCGTGATCACAAATGAAATCCGTTACTTTGGCTTTTGGATAATCCCCTTTAATCAGGTTTCGAGTCGCAGGTTCCAAGTCTTTTAAAAATCGACCATCAATTTGCATGTGCTCACGGTGGTCAATGAAGCAAATTGCTGTTTTTAATTCTGGCATGTTATCGGTCCTTTCTCCATCATTTTGAGCTTAATGTCACTTTCATGTATCAAAAAAATTCGTTTTCACAAAAAAATACCGTCTTCCTGATCATTATATCAGTAAGACGGTATTTTCAAATCATTTATTAGTCGTCTAAAACTAGTGCCTAACCAAAGCGTGGAGCATTATGCCTTAATTAAATCTGATTTTGCTTTCGACAAAGCAGCCTTTAATGCGCGAATATGTTCTTGAGCTTCCTTGTTATCCTCTGCGGCCTTCATCCATGATAATACAGATAAATTAGTTTCTATTTCAGCAATAATTTTTTGAACCGTCTGATCCGATTCACCATTGGTAGACATATCTAGTCTCCTCCTTCAGTTGATAGGTACATCATAACAGAAGCTGGCAAAAAGACAACGAAATTGACACCGTTTTCATCAAATTCTAATTTATAATGATTATAAGTTTTCTATTCGTTATTCCATCAATGTTCAGTAATGAACAATATGAGTATTCTTCTAATGTATTACCTGTAATATGTCGGCAGGCAGCTGGGATTCAAACTTAAATTCTTTTTTTGAAAATGGATCGACAAACTGCAGTTCCGTGGCATGTAGTGCCTGCCTGGAGATGCCCTCATCCATCGGACCGTGGTACAGTGCATCCCCCAACAAAGGGTGACCGATGGACGCAAAGTGCACCCGAATCTGGTGGGTGCGGCCAGTGTGCAGCACAACATCTACCAAGGTTCGATCAACAAACTCACCGCGAACCCAGTACTCCGTTTGAGCTGATTTCCCCTGGTCGTCAATCAGTTGACCGAACCCTTCCGGATCTTTGGCAATCGGTTTGTCAATCATGCCATGGGCTTTAAGCCCCGTTCCTGACACAACTGCCTGGTAGCGTTTATGCAAGGTCTTAGCGGTCAACAAGTCATTTGCCAAACTATTGGCCAACTGGTGCTTGGCAACTAATACCAAGCCGCTGGTAAACCGATCCAAGCGGGTGATAATGTGGGGCACTAAATCTGTCGCCCCTTCCGCGATTAAGTGTCCCTTGATTCGATTCACCAACGTGTCGTTACGGTTAGCTGGTCCGGGAACAACGGTCAACCCGGCTTGTTTGTCGACGACCAGCCAATTGGCATCTTCAAAAACCACAACGATTGGCCCGTCACTGACCGCCACGTTTGGGT
>NZ_JAXGWW010000250.1:0-3027 GCF_040773105.1 Lentilactobacillus sp. | reverse complement strand
GTAAACTGTTAGTAGGATCGTTAGATAAAGGGGTAGAGTAAAATACGAACTAATGAAAAATGGTCATTTTATAATTTGAGAATGGCTATGTTTCGGGGTTTGTTTAGTGTATTCCCCACGCATGTGGGGGTAATCCTAACGTTGCTGCTGGTTCAATCGCATATGACGAGTATTCCCCACGCATGTGGGGGTAATCCCAGGTCAAATCGATTTCGGACACAGAGCTTAGAGTATTTCCCACGCATGTGGGGGTGATCCCCAATAGCCGCCTTGGTATCCGCGAATGACTTTGTATTTCCCGCGCCTGTGGGAGTGATTTTGCCCTCATAAGCTGGTAGCAGGCTATTCGCGTAAAGATTCATTGCTGATCGACAAAAAATCGTGATCCTGGGGGAATTTACTTCTCCTTCGAATCACGATTTTTTGTAAGTATTGAGCTGGAGTTATCCTTCAGCGTCATGAATCGCATCGGCAATATTATCAGCCGAAAAATCATGGTTCATGTATGCGTCATTACTAACCGGTAAATGTTGTTCCAGTGTATCAAACAACTGATAGGAAACGGTGCCTTTGTCTAAATGAAATGCCAACACATGGCCGCCAAACTTATGATCATCTGATAAAAAGTGGTGGTGGAAACCCGCGACCGCAGCCCCGTCAAATAATTCCGGAGAATAGTAACTAATCATTGTTCCATTCACCTGATTACGGGTAAAGATGCTTTGGGTACGCGCGGTTTCGGCTAGTGTCTGAAAAGGTGGCACGGATTTCTTAACCGCCCGAGTTTTTATTCCGGAGAAAGTGCCAGTAATTTTGATGGAGAAAAATGTGTTGGTCCCATTTGTGAGTGAGCGTACTTTTTTCTCTATTTCTTGTTGTGAGGTGTCTGCTAATTCGGTTAATTTTGAGTAGTGGCCGTAATGAATATTTGCAAACGGCATGTTAAAGGAATCTGAAACCAAATTAATGTCTCCTTCACTATCAACCTGATAAGGCTCACCATCTAAAATAATTAGCTCACCATCAAGGCCTTCACCGGTTCCAATACCAGTATCACCATGTTTGAGCAGATCACCCATTTTCAATGTTCCTGTCAACAGTCCCGGAACCAGCAGTGCTAAGGTTCCGTGTTGATATAAGGTTGTATATTGTGTCATCTAAACCCTCCCGTACGCTTAGTTTAAAATATCTTTTAACAGAGCAGATTTTAGTTCAAGGTTATCACGATAATCTACCGGGATATCAATTATAACGGGACCATCTGCCTTTTCTGCCTGTTTCAAGGCGTTCTTGAGTTCATCCGTAGTAGTTGCGCGCAAGCCTTTTGCGCCAAAACTTTCAGCATACTTCACAAAATCGACCGGTCCCAGCTTAACGCCGGCGTTTTTACCGTATTTCGCTTCTTCCTGGAATTTCACCATGTCATAATAGCCGTCATTCCAAATGAGCTGGATAATGTTTAATTTAAGCCGGACTGCCGTTTCGAGCTCCTGGCCAGAGAATAGGAACCCACCGTCACCAGAAACGGAAATCACTTTTTCATTTGGACGAGTCAACTTCGCCGCAATTGCCCAGGGGAGTGAAACACCCAGGGTTTGCATCCCATTACTAAAAAGTAAGTGGCGTGGTTGGTATGTTCGAAAATGGCGTGCCATCCAAATATAGTGACTTCCGATATCGACCGTAACCGTAGTGTCATCGTCGACTGCCTTTTGCAGGGTATTCACAATTTCTAACGGATGGAGTGTCCCTGGTTTCGGGTTTGTTTTAACATCGCTTTGGCCGTCGAATTCTTCTCGAAGTTTTGCCAAATCCTGATGTGCTGATTCTGACAGCTTATAATCCGTTGGTAATGTATTGGTTAAGGCCGTCACCGTTCCTGCAATATCTGATTCAATGACAACGTCAGGTTGATAATCAATCGTCAATTCAGGTGCGATCGTATCAATGTGAATGATTTGGTCGTTGTGTTCAATGTTCCAATTTCGTGCTTCGTATTCCACCGGATCGTAACCCAGTGCGATGATCAAATCACTTTTCTTTAATAACGTATCACCAATTTGATTTCTGAACAGCCCAACGCGGCCAAAGTAATTGGCTTCAAATTCGTGAGAAATGACACCGGCTCCTTGATAAGTTTCAACGACTGGTAGTGAAACCTTGGCCAACAGTTGGTGGAGCGCATCAGTTACAGGTTGTGAGGATGCCCGCATTCCGGCTAGTATCACTGGAAGCTTGGCATGTGTCAGCATATCAACTATTTTGTTGAGAGTGTTACTTGATGTTTGGGTTTGTTCTGCTTCCTGGAGTTGAGCCATTTCTGGCCGGTCAACCGTTTCGCTTAAGACATCGGCGGGTAGTGAAATAAAAGCGGCACCAGGTTTGCCGGAAACAGACGTGTTATAGGCGTTCGTAAAGACTTCTGAAAGGTTATTTGGATCTTGGACTTCAACGCTACTTTTAGCCGCGAAGTTCATCAACTCTTTACTGGGGATGCTTTGATGGGTTAATCGGGCGAGGTCGTCTCGGGGAACTTGTCCACCAAGTCCGATTACGGGATCGCCTTCAGCGGTGGCGGTCATAAGCGCCGTCACTAAATTAGAGACACCGGGCCCAGAGGTCGTCGCAACGACTCCCGGCTTTCCCGTTAAGCGGCCAATCCCTGCTGCAATAAAAGCAGCGTTTTGTTCATGACGCGTCACAATCAGCTTGGGCGCGTTTGGCTGATCAGAATACTGAAGATCTTCAAATAATTGATCAACTTTTGCGCCTGGAATTCCAAATACGTATTGGATGTGTTGGTTAATCATCGATTGAATCAAAGCTTGAGAACCACGTTTATTATTTGCCATATCTCGACACCTCTTTATTTTATGTGTTGATAATTCAACATAGGTTTAAAGATAATGCCGTTATGTTGAATTGTCGACAAAAAAATGCTAGTCTAAGAATAATATTTCAAAACTCGAAAGGAAATTAATTTGAAAGACATTGGCTACCTCGCACAGGACATTTCGATTTTGCATC
>NZ_JAXGWW010000249.1:0-3042 GCF_040773105.1 Lentilactobacillus sp. | reverse complement strand
TTCCAAGGAAGCCTCTGACATGGTTTTAGCGGACGATAACTTCGCCACCATCGTGACGGCCGTCAAAGCGGGACGAAAAGTCTTCGCCAACATTCAAAAGTCACTGCAGTACCTGCTGTCCGCCAACCTCGGTGAAGTATTGACCCTGTTTGTCATGACCATGATGGGGTGGCAGATTTTGGCCCCCGTTCAAATTTTGTGGATCAACCTGGTAACGGACACGTTTCCGGCGATTGCACTGGGTGTTGAACCGGCTGAACCCGGTATCATGAAACGCAAACCACGGGGAAGGACGTCAAACTTCTTATCCGGTGGGATTATGACCAACATTTTGTACCAGGGCTTTTTTGAAGGGTTCATTACACTGGCCGTATACGCCTTTGCGATTACCAATCCGGTGCACGCGTCAGATGCGCTGGCCCACGCGGATGCGTTAACGATGGCCTACGCCACCCTTGGCTTAATTCAGCTGTTCCACGCCTTTAACTCCAAAACCATTCACGAGTCCATTTTCAGAGTCGGCTTGTTTAAGAACAAGTTCTTTAATTGGGCTTTGCTGGGGTCGGCAATCTTACTCATCGGTACGATTGTGATTCCAGGATTCAACAACATGTTCCACGTGACCGAACTCACCGCATCTCAATGGCTGGTGGTTGTCTTCGCCGGCTTTATGATCGTTGTTGTGTCAGAAGTAGTAAAATATATCCAGAGACATATTTCCCACAAATAAAAAGTTAAAAGAAGGACTGATATTTTGAAACCACAAGATATGCAACGATACGCAAAAGTTGTTTCCGACGTCATCAACGCCACCGAAGAAAACGGCGAAGATTTAAATGCTGACTACGAAACGTTAAGACACGCCATTGATCATGACACCATTGCTGATTTGAGCGGCGACAAACTCAAAGCAATTAAGGATCATTTTCAAGCCGGAACCGATCAGTACCAAGATAACGTCAACAAGCTCCAGCAGGTGGCCGTTCCGGTCAAATTACTGGGCAGACACAAGGTGTTGATTCGCCACTACGAGGACTACGCAAACGCCTGCCAGGCGATGACCGACAGTCTTGATCCGGACAATGACACGATTGATACCGAAAAGTTCAATCAGTCAGAAAAGGATCAAGAAAACAGCATCGCCAAGGTGTCGAGCGCAACGACGCGGATCATGGGAAGTATTTAACCGAATATCTATTCGCATTTAAGAATCTAAATTACTGAGGATATTTTCTGTTATGAAAAAGCCTCCTGATTGCCGGATGAAAGGTCATTCATCCAGCAGTCAGGAGGCTTTTGTGATACCAACTATCATTTGAAACGGGTATCGCAGCGCGGTTGGGCCGGCTCAGTATTTAAGCGGGCATTCACGATTTCATTGTTCGTAACTGTAAGTCGGCGTTAAAAAACTGTGGGTATGCCAAGTAGCAGGCAATCGTACTGCCGATGCTGGTAGCAGCCATCAGCATGAAGGTGACCATGATTTGGTACATGATCGCCTTGGTTGGATCGACGCCGGCAAAAATCAAACCGGACATCATCCCTGGAAGACTGACCAGCCCAACAGTTTTGGCTGAGTCAACTGTCGGGCTCATTCCCGTTCGAATGGCTTCTCTAACCACATTAATCGCCGTTTGGTAGCGAGTCGCTCCCAGCGCCAGCTTTTCCAACAGTCCCTGGCGCTTATCATGAAACTGACTGTTGAGGCTTCTGTAAGCCAGGCCAATAGCGACCATCGCGTTACTGGCAATCATACCAGACACGGGCACAATCTGGCTGGGAACAAAGGCGATCGCTTTTGCCAACACCAGTAAGCCGATTGTGACGCCAGTGGCCACCGTGATTGCCAGAAGGCTAATCACAAACGCGTAGGGGATGCCACGGGCACGTCCCCGAGCGTTCCAAGCGGCGTTAAAGACAATAATTCCTACCATGAGCAGTGTCAGCCAGGCGCGATTGACCGAAATGATGTACGTCAAGACGTAACCGACAACCGTCAGTTGGATAACGGCCCGGATGACGCCGATCACCAAATCTTTTTCCAGCCCAATTTTTTCTTTAAGGCTGATAAAAAACGCCACAGCAACCAAGGCAACCGCAAAAATTAATGCAGTTGGCGTTACAATTAATTGATTCATGCCGTCACCGCCATTTCGCCCGCAACGATGGTGATCAGTCGATCAGCCGCTGCTAATTCGGATTCATCATGCGTCACGGTGATGATCGTGACCCCTTGCTTCATGAAATTATTAATCACTTGATGGACCGTGTCCTTTGAGTCGGCGTCCAGACCGGTGGTAATTTCGTCTAATAATAATACTTTTGGTGTAAAAATCAGGTTCCGAATCAAAGCGACCCGCTGCTTTTCACCACCCGAAAGCTCTGTGATCGGCTTATCGAGCATATCGTCTGGCAAGTTGACTTCTGCCAGTGCGTTTACCATGCGGTCATGGTCAACTTGTTCCTGGCGGATTTGGAAGGGAAAGGCCAAATTATCCGCCACAGTTTCGCCAAATAGACTGGGTTGTTGATAACAGTATGAGACCAGCCGGCGGTAAGCAGTCTTTTCATAAGTTTCCTGAGGACGACCTGAGAATAAAATCTGACCCTGTGTGGGCGTGAGTAGGGTCGCCAACAATAAGAGCAGGGTACTCTTGCCAGAACCCGACGGGCCGGTAATGGTTACAAATTCGCCGGGTGCCACCGTGAACGAAATATGCGCTAACAGTGTCCGCTTCGATACCGTCAAACCGACGTCTTGCAGGTCAAAAATTGTTTCTGCCATTTCGACTATCTCCTTCTCATTTGATAAGTCGATTGTATAAGATAGCGCTTACAATGTCACTTAAAGCGATTCTTAATTTGTAACTATGACAAATTAGCTTTTTAAAGTGACTCCTTTTATTTGCCGTTTAGTTGGATTTTACAACGTCGTCAAAATTGCCGGATATTAAACAAAATTAATAATGATTCTATTCTGGGGCTGATATGGTCAATCTCCTTTGTTGATTGGCTGCGAATCATGTTGCAGATTTTAACACG
>NZ_JAXGWW010000248.1:0-3046 GCF_040773105.1 Lentilactobacillus sp. | reverse complement strand
CTGCCGAAAACCTACATTTTTAAACTGCCCTTGACAGTTGGTATGACTCCTGGTCGAACACTTGATGAGCTGCTAAAGGTTGAGGGTAATCCGATCATGCAGTTTATACAAGCACATCCTTATATGAATCATGATTTAGTCAAAGAAGTTAAAGAATTTATGAGTGATGCAGCTGAAAAGGGGATTTTTGTAGAAAATCTCAATTTTGATCAATATTATAATCAGCCTGATACCAACGAATGGGCAGAGATCGCGCTGAGAAATAAGTTCTTAGGTTTAAAAGATATGGTCAAACAAATGGAGGACAGCCAATCAGAATGAAAAAGGCGCCTACTGGGTGTCTTTTTCTTAAATGGGGTTATTTATTAACGCCAAATAAAGATTTTCCATTGTGATGACGTTCATAGATGAAATGATCGTAGAGTCCTAACAAAATTAGGGCAATCATAACAGACCACATCCAATGCGAAACAATCCACAATCCAAGATCATAGATGATAGCAAATGGTAAGATTATCCAAATCCATTTGGTGAAGAACTTGTAACTTAATAAACAGAACAAAATAACTGCTAGCAATAACATTTGTTTGATCTCCTCTAACCTCAATCGAGGTGGCATATAAAACTAATCAAAACAAAAGCCCGCATCGTCCAGATGAGGGCTTTTAAAAATTCACTTACTTTTCAGATTGAAACTTACTGAATAATTTATCGAAATTAATGGTTCCTAGTCCAGTAGCCTGGTTGTACAGCTTCCCGGGTTGACCAGTGTAATACAAATTGTTGTTATTATCTGCGTCGTCCAGAACGTTAAACGGCGAATCGGATTCTGTGGCAAATTTGTAAATCTGTGGGTTCCAGAACCCGAGTGGGGTATCTCGGCCACTATTCATGACGGCGTTTGCGCCAGCCATTTGTGGTGAAACAAAACTGGTACCGCCATTAACACTCCAAAGTTTCAGGTAATGACTTGAAATTTTCTTCGTCTTTGAATTATAAGACAGGTTATCGCCGGAAACGTAAAGGGCATATCCAGTGTGATTATCTGCGTTGGCAGACACATCTGGGAAGTTTCGACCGGATCCGGTGCCAAAAATAATTTGCGGATCTTTTTGAACCAGGTAGCCACCATCCTTGTATTTCAAAAGATCAATTGCTCTAAACGTATTAACACCAGAAATACCCTGCTGATAGCGAGGGGTCGGATTCAAAATTGAAAAGCCGCCACCGCTGCCGGCATAAGTGCTGGGCTTTGTTTTCGGATCACTATAGGCATCACCCCAAGCCCGCTCTTTATTCACAGTCACAATTTTACCGTCAATAATGCGCGTGTAAGGCAATGTGGTGCCCCCGGTAATCACTTGGTATGGGGAGGTTGAAAAGACGTGATTGAACTGTTTTGAAGGCAATTCACGCGGACCATAATCACCACTGGCTCGAAAGACGGTAATGCCTTCTGCAGCTGCTTGTTCAAGCATCAGGTTAAACGCATCGCTATATTGCTGCATTGAGGCACTGGCATTTTGTTCCCAGCGGCTTGCTAATTCAACGTTTGGCGCAAAGCTGGTAGTCAATTGCTTATCACGATCATCCGAGACGGCATTCATAAATGCAGTATAAAAAATCGAGGTGCTGGACGTGACATTCCCTAATGAAATGCCGATGTAGGCGTCGATGTTGGCACCCGGAGCAACTGCACCGGATTGATCGACATCTAGTGTTGATTCCATTTGAGGGGCACTGATTCCAAGCGAGAGCAACAGTTTTCCGGCTTTGGCGTTTTCAACCGGATAGATTTTGTTAACCCGGCTTGAGTCGGCATTAACGCCATTTTGATCCCAGTATTTGACAACGTCACTGGTTTTAAAATCATTCATTGTAATGACGCCGATGCGCTGTCCTTGACCAGTCAGCCCTTTGCTGTAAAGATTTGATAATTGATAACGATCAGCAAACTTCATTGCACCATATTTTTTGGCGAAGGTTGTTTTACTCAAATCAGTATTTGGCGGCGTTGAATCTTTGGGGATGGTGGGGGTCACGGACGTCTTTGCCTTATTGGCCTTTGGCTTGGTTGCGTAGACGCCGATGACACTAACCGTTTGGCTGGCAAGTTTCCCGGGTAGCTTGATTTTGGTTCGGTAGTCTTTTTTGCCGACTTTGACCCGTTTGGCATTGAATGCTTTAATCAAGTTTTGTCGGGTTCCCCAGACCTTCAACGCCAGGTTGCCGGGATAAGCAGACGATTTTAAATGGTATTGGCTCAAATAAGTTTGAAAGGCACTAATTTGTTCAGGTGTTCGTCCAAACTTTTCGGCGAATTGATCAGGTGTCAGATACTGATGAAAATTTGTGGACGTCGGATCAACCGTGTCGTAAACGTAGTCGGTCAAACCGGATGAACTTTGTGGTTTAAAGGCGATATTTGCGACGACTGTTTTTGACAATTCCACTTTTGGCAGTTTGTAACTGGTTGATTTTGCATTGACAACCAGACTGCCGCTTAATACGATGACACCACTCAATAGGCTAAGTGCTAACTGTTTTCCCCTCATAAAGAATCACTTCTTCCATGAATTATGTGAACATTTTAATTATACCATTCTCTATTACAAACAGGTATTTCACGCCCCTAGTGGGGAAAAATCACGTTGTTAATGCCAAAAACATTCAAGCCGTAAAGAAAGGCGATCAGTGCGTTCACGATGGCCGAAATGACAATGATGTCATATCGAAATGTCGTGTTATACAGGGTAAACGACCAGCGGGTATACTTTTTGCCCTTGTACGTCAAAGACGCGACCACCAAAAAGAGGGTTGCCGCAACCTGGAGAATGAAACCAATCATGTAAATGGCAGTGCTGCCGAAGCTGCTTTGGAAAAAATAAAGCCCAACACACGCCAAATCAATCAAAATTGTTAAAAGTGGGATAGTTCATCAACCTTTCTTTATTATGAATGCTGTTATTATAACAAAGTTGCATTTTTAGTGATGGAAATTAGGCAGAAGATTGAAATCTATACATCTTTGTGATTAAAAATATAT
>NZ_JAXGWW010000247.1:0-3071 GCF_040773105.1 Lentilactobacillus sp. | reverse complement strand
GGCGGCGATGAAATGTTTAGTAGCTGGCCGGTTTGATGTAGATGTCCGTTTGGGCTTTCCTTTTTACCGAGCCCAAAACGTGCTCCAACGCAATTGACACTGCGATCTAAGACCTTCCAATCAAAATCCAAAACCAGGATTTCAATTGGAAGGACCTTAGCTCTCCGACGGCTGTGAAACCGCCTAGCCTACTTGGCGTGTCAAACCGTTGCTCGTCGCACTCTCCCCTAATGCAACCGCGGATCCTTTGGGACATCCAGTCCGCCCAGTTGTCCTCTAAATTCTTTTGAATACAGGTTCAGATCAGAACGATATTCATCGAGATCTTTACTCATTTCAACGGTGTAATCAGCTTCTTCACCGTGTTCACCTTGGTCCAGGCCAAGCTCTTCTTCCTTGCGATCAACCCGCATTGGCATCACCAGACTGAGGCCCTTGATAATAATGGAAGCGGCAATGGTCACGAAGACGATTGTTGCAAGTGTTGCAACGACCTGGACTGTAATTTGATGCCAACCACCACCGTAAAAGGCACCATTGTGAGCGACAATCGGGTTAACCGCTTTGGTTGCGAACAATCCGGTTGCAATACTTCCGACAATCCCACTGACCCCATGGCAGCCAAATGCGTCTAACGCATCATCGACACCAATTCGATCTTTTAGATAGTTAACGAAGAAATAACTGGCAAATGTTGAGAACATCCCGATCCAAAACGATCCGGCAATTGTCACAAACCCACAGGCTGGCGTAATCCCAACCAGGCCACAGAGGGTACCGGTACAAACGCCCACTAAAGTTGGCTTCCCATTAATGATCATATCCAAAATCATCCATGTGACCATTGCGGTACCCGTGGACATGGTCGTGGTAATCGTTGCTTGCGCAGCAATGTTATCAACTCCCAGGGCAGAACCAGCGTTAAAGCCGTACCAGCCAATCCACAAAATCGCAGTTCCAAGCAAGACCCACGGCAGGTTGTAATGCGTGTGGGGGATGTCGCCAAATTTAATGCGCTTGCCCAAGAAGGCAGACAATACAAATGCTGTAACACCAGCGTTGATATGAACAACGGTTCCACCAGCGAAGTCGAGAACGCCAAGACCATAGAGAATACCATGAGGGCTCCAGACCAAATGAACCATCGGGTAATAAATAATGACTGACCAAAGAACTAGGAAGACTAAGAGAAAATTAAACCTAATTCGACCAACCACCGCACCGACGAACAGAGCAGGAGTAATGACGGCAAACATCATTTCAAAGACGGCGAAAATCCCAGTTGGAATTTTAGTTGCTGTCAGGCTGGTCAGGTCGATACCGTTCATAAAGAAATTCTTGACGGTTCCGATGAACCCACCAATGTCACCTGAAAATGAGAGTGAATAGCCAATCACAATCCAAAGAACAATTGCAACACCGGTCATGATGAAAACTGACAGCATCGTGTTGACAACGTTTCGTTTTGAAACCAGGCCCCCGTAGAAAAACGCCAATCCGGGAGTCATGAATAATACCAAAATACTGGATAGAATCATAAATGAGGTGTTTGCAGCATTCATAACATCGCTTCCTTATCTTTTAATGTCATAAATTCTAACATCATCTTTTTCACACGTCCAGCACTTTTTGAAATTGGTTAGAAGATTAGAATCTCGCTCATTCAGATGGAACCGGTACCAATGCCTAAAAACAACAACTTTTGTCAGCATGATCGTTAGTAAAAAGAATTTCATTTTTAAATTGGTACATGTAATTAAATCTAACACAAAAGCAGTTCATCACATTTAAGGGTGAACTGCTTTTCTACTTATTGCTTCAAATTTAATTTAATTCATTAATGGCTTCTGGAATTGGTTCGTTTCCAGTGCTCATTTCAATGACTTCTTTAATTCCGGCATGATTTTCGACCAGGCCAATTAAAACGTCAGCAACATTATCAATGCTATTTTCATTGGTGCTGTATGCACCCAGAGTCACTTTTCCGGACCCGGTCTTTTCAACCAGTGTAGTTGGTTGGAGGATCGTGTAATCCAAATGGGTGTTATGGATCAGCCACTCATCGGCGTAATATTTAGCGATGAGATAATTCTCAAGTGGGGAGTCAGCAAATTCATCCGGGGACAGCGACCCCTTGGAACTCAACATGACAAAGCGATTGATTTCTTTTTCTTCGGCAGCCTGCATGACCTTAACTGCACCATGCAGATCGATCTTCAGCAAATCTCTGCCACCAGAACCGGCAGCGAAGATAATTGCGTCCGCTTCAGGAAGAGCTTCTTTAATGTCGTCCATTTTGTCACTGAGGTCCAAGGCAAATGGGGTGACTTGGTCACTAGCTGGAATTTTTTCGGGGTGCCGAGCACCGGCATAGACCTCGTCTTCAGGGTGCTTAGCCAGCTTTGCGACGATATTTGACCCAACTCGTCCGGTAGCGCCAATTACGATGATTTTCATATACTTCTCCTCCAATCTTGTTACCTCTAATTATGGTGGAATTAACCCAATAATGCAAAAGGAAGATTTATTTTACGGAAAATTTCAAACTTGATGTAGGTCAATTCTTTATTTGCGCAACCACCATATACTTAAGATACAAATTAAGGAATGGAGCGGGATATTATGAAATTTCAAAAGTACATTAATCAGCACACAAACCAGATAACGTTAGTCACCGCAATATTAATTGGGGTTGGCCTGCTTGGAAAGGTTTTGAACAGCGATATGATTTACACGGTTTCATTTATCGCCGCTTCAATCATTTCCGCAGTCCCAATCATTCTTCGGGCAATCTCGGCACTTCGATTTAAAACGATTAGTATTGAATTACTGGTAAGTATCGCTGTTATTGGGGCCTTCGCCATTGGTGAATATAACGAATCGGCGATTGTGACCTTCCTGTTCTTATTTGGAACATTCTTGGAAGACAAAACATTGGCCAAGACGAGGCACTCAATCAAAGATTTAACTGAGATGGCATCCACCACGGCGTTAGTTGTTGATGACGATGGTGAGACTGAAGAGACCGACGTTGATTTTGTTGACGTAGACGATGTGGTGCTGGTCAAAGC
>NZ_JAXGWW010000246.1:0-3079 GCF_040773105.1 Lentilactobacillus sp. | reverse complement strand
GACGTTAATAATAAAAAGGCTGGCGAACTATAGGCCCAAAAGGGAACCTATGTCCATCTCAATCAGGTTTCCGCAAATGTACCAAAGGCCGTCTTATCTACCGAAGATCGTAATTTTTACCATGAATATGGATTTTCATTCAAAGGAATTGCCAGGGCAATGCTCTTGTTGGTCAAAAACAAGCTTTTACACCGCGATTACATTAGTGGTGGGGGAAGTACGCTGACACAACAATTGGTCAAGAATGCCTACCTATCTCAAGAACAGACTATGACCCGAAAGCTCAAGGAGCTGTTTCTTTCGATTCAAGTCGAAAATGTCTATTCCAAGAATGAAATTTTGACGATGTATTTGAACAACGCTTACTTTGGAAATGGTGTTTGGGGTGTTCAAGATGCAGCTCGAAAGTATTTTGGTGAAAATGCCGTCGATCTCTCAGTACCCGATTCTGCGGTATTGGCAGGGATGCTGACATCGCCGAGTGCCTTTAATCCAATCGACCACCCCAAGGCTGCTAAATGGCGGCGAAATGTCGTATTGCAATTAATGGTTGAAAACCATAAGCTCACCCAAGCTCAAGCCAACTATTATAAAAAGACACCAATTACGCTTCGCGATACTTATGTTCGAAAAGATGGTTATCGCTATCCGTATTACTTTGATGCCGTGATTGATGAGGCCATCAGCAAGTATGGAATGACTGAATCGGAAATCATGAACCGAGGGTACCGAATTTACACGAATTTAAATCAATCACAACAAAAGGCAATGCAGACCAATTTTGATAATAATGCGCTGTTCCCAGCCAATGCGTCTGACGGGACCGAAGTTCAAGCCGCTTCGATTGGTGTCTCACCGACAACGGGTGGCGTCACTGCGGTTGTTGGTGGCCGAGGGAAACACGTTTTCCGTGGCTATAATCGAGCGACCCAGATTCGAAGACAACCCGGATCCACTATGAAGCCATTGGCCGTTTATACCCCTGCATTGGAAGCCGGCTATAAATTTGATTCCGAATTGGTCGACAAGAAGAAGTCGTACGGGACTAATCACTATACCCCGAAGAACTACAACAACGTTTATCAGGGCAAAGTCCCAATGTACGAGGCGCTGGCGCAGAGTATGAATGCCCCGGCGGTTTGGTTGCTGAATCAAATTGGGGTCAATCGTGGTTATGAATCGGTTAAGGACTTTAACATTCCGGTTACGAAAAAGGACAAGAACCTGGCGTTGGCACTGGGTGGCCTTTCCGGAGGTGTCTCGCCACAACAAATGGCCGGCGCCTATACCGCATTTGCCAACGGCGGAAAGATCGTCAAACCGTTTTACATTCGAAAGATTGTTGATTCTACTGGCAAAGTTGTCGTCGACAATACGGCCAAGCAGGAAGGCAGGCAGATTATGTCGTCTTCAGTTGCCAAACAAATGACCAGTATGATGCTCGGCGTCTTTAACAATGGAACCGGTGTTGATGCCAAACCGTATGGCTATTCAGTCGCCGGAAAAACCGGTAGTACGGAAGCGGACAATACGGGTTCTTCGGACGCAACCAAGGATAAATGGATTATTGGGTATACGCCGGACCTGGTTGTGGCAACTTGGGAGGGATTCGACAGCACGAGTCAGGCCCATCACTTGGAGAATTTAAGTGGCACCGGTGTCGGCCCGTTGTTTAAGAACGAAATGCAGACCATGCTGCCGTACACCAAGAATTCAAGCTTCAACACGAAGGATGCCCAATCAATTGTCCAAAGTGAGAACACCAATGATAACTTATGGGATACGATTCAGAAGAAAACCAACAAGTATGGTAATGAAATTAGCCAAAAAGCTAAGGACCTTATCAATGATGCCAAGAGCTGGTTCAAACATTAAACCAGATAACCGAGAAGCGATTCCAGGAATGTGTTAAACTTAAATAAATCAATAGTTAGGGGAATATATTTAATGAATGAAAAAATGACTGCCACCGTGAACCAATTACAAACAGAATTGATCGCTTCGGATGAATTCACTGAAATCCAGCAAGCGTATGATAATCTGAAGGGCAATCTTGATGACTACAAAGTCTTCAATGATTTTCAACAGGCACAACAAGCTTTGCAGCAAAAACAAATGCAGGGCGTTCAGCCAACCCAAGATGAAATTTCAAATATTCAAGCAATTGCCGGAAAGATGCGCGAAAGTCAGCTGATCTCCGCACTGATGACCAAAGAAAAAGCACTCAGCGAACTGTTGTCCGATATTAATGAAACAGTCACTAAGCCCATCAGTGATCTTTACCGCTCATAATCAAAACAAACGCCGGAATTAGTTTACATCTAATTCGGCGTTTTTACGTACATATATATTAGGGAGGACGGCATTGTGAAATTCATTCATACAGCAGATTTACATTTGGACAGCCCATTTTTAGGGCTTAAGAATCATTCGCTTCCAGATGACCTTTGGGAGAAAATACATCAGTCCACTTTTGATTCGTTTCAAAAAATTATTGATGAAGCGATTAATGACCAGGTCGATTTTGTTTTGTTGGTCGGGGATTTATTTGATCGCGAGGAACGCAGTGTGGCTGCCGATGCATTCTTGATGGCCCAATTAAACCGACTAAAGGACCATGAGATTGATGCCTTTATCAGTTTTGGAAATCACGATTATTCCACCGCTGATCCATCATCCTTTGGCTACCCGGATAACACCCACGTTTTTTCCAACCAGGTAGAGACTAAGAAATATCGACTAGATAACGGTCAAGTCGTGGCAATTAGTGGATTTAGTTTTGATAAGCAGTGGATTACGGATCCGATGATTCAAGACTATCCGCAGGCCTTTTCTGATGCAACTTGGAATATTGGCATGCTGCATGGAAGTCTCAGTACCTTAAATTCTCCTGAAGCCAACTATGCACCGTTTACGCTTAATCAGCTTGAAGAAAAGGGGTACGACTACTGGGCCCTCGGACATATTCACAAGCGCCAGGCACTTAATAAACAAGGCACCATTAACTATTCTGGTAACACTCAGGGACGACACATCAATGAAACCGGTGAAAAGGGATTACTGTTGGTTGAAAGTGATG
>NZ_JAXGWW010000245.1:0-3083 GCF_040773105.1 Lentilactobacillus sp. | reverse complement strand
TAATCCTTCGTACGAGGAACCGTAGTAATTGCCGGCGTAATGTACCGACTCTAAAAAATGGTTGTCAAAAAACGACTCGTTATCCTCAAAATAATAGTCGATTCCATCCCGTTCATTTGCCCGTGGTGCTCTGGTTGTGTGGGTAATGACCCGAGCCATTTTGTATTGATCGTGCAAATAATCGCGCACTGTTGTCTTGCCGCTTCCTGCAGCACCGGTAATGACAAACACTCGATTTTTCATTGACTAGTCCCCAACGTTTTCTTTGTCGCGAATATACGCATCCGCACTTTTCAGTAATTGGCGCAGGTTATCATAAGTCAGCTTTTCGTAAGCGTCTTGGTAATCAAACCAACCAAATGAATTGATTTCTTCATCCTGCTTATGGACCTGCACGTCTTCAGGAACCCGGCTGACGAAAAATGTCACGTCCTTATGGTGACCGTTGTCCATATCGTACTCGACCTTTTGTTTAAAATTGGCGTCAATTCGGCTTTTTAAGTTGGTTTCTTCCCGAATTTCTCGAACCGCCGTTTGAATGAGGTTCTCGTTTTCTTCAACGTGACCCTTTGGCAGGCCCCAAAAGTCAGACGTTGCACTTTGTAATAATAAATACCAAATTTTTCACTAAAGCATCTGATAAACAACTGCCCCACTAGCATATTCAGTAATCATCGTTCGTCTCTCCTTATACCTTCATCGTTTTCTTTAGTAGCAATGGTGCAACAATCGTCGATAAGACAATGACAATAATAATTTCGGAATACAAATTCTTGGCCATCAAATTAGAGTCCAACCCAATCTGGGCGATAATCAATGCCATTTCACCTCGGGAGACCATCCCCGACCCAACGATAAACGCACTATTCCAATTCATTTTAGTTATTCGAGCTCCCACTGCGCCGCCCAACAATTTAGTGGCGATTGCCAGTAGCGTCATGATGATAATGAAGCCCAAGTTCTTCAAAACATTGCCAAATTCCATGTCCAGCCCAATGCTGACAAAGAAAATCGGAATGAAAAACGTGTAGCCCACTGAACTGACACTGCTGGAAATTTCTCCTTGAAACTTGGTTTGAGAAACCGCCACGCCGGCAAAAAAGGCGCCAACGACTGAACTCAGTCCCAAAACATCAGCCAACCATGCCATGGACAAACACAACACCAAAGACGTGATTGCAACTGAACCATGGACCGGCAGCCGTTCGGCCAACCGCAGCATGATCGGGGCCACCCATTTAACAACCACAATCACACCTAAAAAGTAAACCAACTGGAACAAAGTTGCAACCAGTAAATTATTAGAACCCTCGCCGCCAACGCCAAACGAGCTGACAAAAATACTCAACAAGATGACAGCAATGATGTCGTCAACGACTGCCGCCCCCAAAATGGTGGCGCCTTCTTTGGTATTGAGCTTTTTGAATTCACGCAGCACTTCAACACTAATTGAAACCGAAGTGGCCGCAAAAATGACACCCCAAAAAATTGACCGTTCAAATCCCTGACCCATCATTTCACCGTAAAGATAGAAGACAATCATTGGAAACAAGACACCGATTGCGGCAACACTGATGGCCGGCTTGAAATACTTCTTAAGCAGATCCAAGTCACTTTCAATTCCGGCAATAAACATTAAAATAATCACGCCAATCTCCGCGCCCGCGCGCATCAACTCTGTGTGTTGGAGAACCCCCAAAACCCCAGGCCCCAGCAAAACACCAGCCAGGAGTTGGCCGATCACTGCCGGCATCCCCAGTCGTTGACTAATTGCAGCAGCTAATAAGGTCGCAATTAAGATAAGTGCAATTTGTCCTACAAACGCCATTTAAAAACCCTTTCTCTACATGTTCTTTCTTCGATAAACACAATCTATTAGTATCAGTTTACCATAACCGCTACTCGCAGTTCATAGGAGAAAAACGGTCACTTGTTAAATTGATTTCACAATCATATTACTTTCCTTCCGAATAAGAAATCAGTTAAAATTATATTGATAACAAATGACTAATAGAACTCATTGGGGAGGGCCACTAATTATGAACTTTTTAAAACGCTTTATCAAAGTTGCTTTGGCAGTCAGTTCAGTCGCTGTTTTTTCAATTTCAATGAGCCACGTCGAAGTCAACCTTGTGGCACATGCGGCAACCACCCAGGAAGATCAAACGGTCGACCAAATGATGCCAAATGAAAAGCTGCGAGAACTCGTGTTGGTTAACATGAAAAAGCAACAAATTATTACCGACCCTAATTTTACGGTTGCCGACTTTACGCCTGCCTCCTTTAAAGCCGACTTGGGGCAGCTCACCTACCTGGGCTGGGAAATTGGCACCGCTGCTGAAGTTGACAACCAAGTCCCGGTTAATGGCGGCAATGGCTCGGTCGGCCCAACCAACAAAGGAAATTATTCTCTGGAGGGGCTGCAATATTGTCATAATCTAACGAAGATCGAGCTTAACTCTGATTTAAATCGGGGTAAACATTTTTTCCGGAATGACATTATTGATATTTCGCCGTTAAAAGGTCTGACTAATTTGGAATATGTGAATTTATCGGGTAACCGGATTCAAGATATTTCACCATTAGCTGGCTTAACCAAAATTAAAACGCTGTACATTAACACCAATTGCATCACGAATTTAAACACCTTGGACGCTTCTCAATACACGGCTTTTAACTATTTAGGCCAAATCGTCATCTTTCCATTAAAGGTTTTGCACACCGACACATACACTTGGAAGGCGCCGTTTGTCGACTCATTGCCAAAAAATGCAGTCACGAGTGAAGCAAAGCTCTTTCAACCTTATCAACGCGAATTTCTAACGCCTGGGACGCGGGCGTATGGCAATCCCGTTGACGCTAGTTACAGTCAAATCGATGTCTTTCGAAACGGCACATTTCTGAAGGACGCTCAAATGGGTAAAACAACTATCTCAGGTGATGATTTCACGTATACCAACTTGTCGCCACAAGTTTCTCCCGCAGATCCAGAAAACCCGTTTACCAGCGTCAATGCGACTGTCGTCAGCAATCCGTACACTTACTACATGATTGCCCAGTATCGTTTCTATAAGGATCCCACT
>NZ_JAXGWW010000244.1:0-3083 GCF_040773105.1 Lentilactobacillus sp. | reverse complement strand
GAGTATTTTGTTTCCAATCATGTTACTCGGAAGCTTTGCCGAAGTTTTGAAATTTGCATTTTTGTCCCCAAGTGGGTTTATCGCGACACTTTTTTCAGTCACTAAATGGTTGCCGTTCGTCCATCCGTTATCCCAATTGGCAGGGGTCATTTCCCGTTGTACGATCGACATGATCGGCATATACGGGGCATATGGCGCCGCATATTCTACCGTTAAAGAATACGGAAAAAAATCAGCGGCCGTTGCTGGGGCTGTGGGTATTTTGTCCTTTCTCATGATTTCGTACCAAACCGGCAGTCGCGGTCGATTGGTATTTAACCCGACCTTAATGGGCCAGGGGCTGTTAATCGCATTAATTGTCGGTTATGTATGCGGTCGGGTGATTGTCACCTTTGAACGAAATCAGTTGGCGGGGCCGTATCAGGTCATTCGACCATTGCTGATCATTTTGCTCCTATCGGTCCTCGCCAATTTATTCATCAGCTTCCTTAGAAGTCCTCAGGTTCAAACGTTTATCTTCTCCATTACACCCCATCCAGTTCAGGGAAATGCTTTTCCGTATGTCATCGGAATGGGGCTTTTAACTGACTTGTTGTCGTGGCTGGCGATTGGGGGCCCATATACGGCCAGCCCAACGTTTACTGATCCGCCCGCGCTGGCCAATCTTAATCACGCATTGAAAGCCGGAACTGCCTATAACGCCCCATTCAAGTACACGGCCACAACACTTTTTCACAGTTTTGCGAACTTTGGTGGCAATGGGGTCATTCTTGCCTTGATCATCGCAATTTTTATCTTTTCTAAACGAAAGAAGTTTTTGACTGTTGCCCGCTGGTCGACTTTTCCTGCCATTTTTAACAATAATTATGCCATGATGCTTGGCGTGCCCATTCTTTATAACCCCATCTTATTGATTCCGTTTTTGCTGGCGCCCTTGGTAAACATGTGCGTGGTAGCGCTGTTCTTAGCATTAAATTGGCTTCCAGCGGCAGTCTATCCAGTACCGTCGGGGACACCGGGACCTCTGATTGGGTTTATTGGGACCAACGGCAACTGGCTGGTACTTGTTCTGGGAATCGTGTTAATTGCCATTGATGTCCTGCTGTATGCACCATTTGTTAAATTGTATGACCGATTGAACGAAAACGCGGGTGATAAGCATGAAACGACGGACTAAATTATGGTTAGCAACAGCAATCGTCGCGATTATGACGGTTGGTCTGATTTTTGTCTCCCTTCAGTGGTCGCATAAAAATGTTGCTGCTTTAACCCGACGGCATAACTCGCAATTGTCCCCGGTTATCATGATTCCTGGAAGTTCAGCCACCGAGAATCGGTTTGACGGGTTGGTCAAGGAGCTTAACAAAAATCAGCGTAATCCTCACAGTCTGCTGAAAATTAGGGTAACCAATAAGGATAAACTGCAATTCAGCGGCCGAATTCGCCCTGGCGACAAGGAGCCGTTCATCGTGGTTGGCTTTCAAAATAACCGTGATGGTTATTCCAACATTAAGCAACAAGCACGCCAATTTAATATTGCCTTCAAGGAATTGGATAAGCGATTTGATTTTAATAATTTCAAAGCATTTGGTCATTCAAATGGGGGCCTGATCTTCACTGACTTCCTCGAAAATTATTTTGCCGACTACAAAGATCAAATCAAAATTACCAAGTTGATGACGATTGGCTCTCCGTTTAATTTTGATGAAAAATCAATCCAAAATAAAACGCAGATGCTGTCCGACTTCATAAAGAATCGAAAGAAACTGCCGACCAACCTGAGCGTTTATTCGGTCGCAGGGACTCAAAATTACACCTCTGACGGCATTGTACCGGTGGTAAGTGTGATAGCGAGTCGCTATGTTTTCCAGGGTCAGGTGAAGCATTTTACAACGATCACGGTATCGGGGACTGATGCGCAACACTCGGATCTACCACAAAACGACCAGATTGTGCGGTTGATCAAACAATATCTGTTAACGCATCACAAGCCGCGCCGTCCGGAATAAAATGAACCCCAAGTGAGTCTCGGGTGTTATTGATCGTTCTTGGATCTGACAAAGGTCACTGTCCGTATTTGCTTCCAAACCCAGTGAATCATGATGGCCGATGCAAATGACAGGACCCAGGTACCGAGATAAACCAGAATGATGCCAATTAAGGGCTCATTTGTGGTCAAAGCACGGCTAAAGGTCAGCCACAGCAGCTGATTCCAAAAGACATTTGAAAGAAACGCCGGGTAAGCATAGTTGGCCATGAAGTGAATCGTTTGGGCAATCTGGGGACGGTTGTTAAGTTGGTTGGCAGCAAATGCGGCAATTAAACAAATGATACTTAGATCATAAATGGTCATAGACGGCTTATAGTAGGGCGCGTTGATAACTTGGATCGGCAGTGAATATGACAGCAACTCCCAATTAATCCAGACGAACGAAGCACCAGCGATTATGAGACTCACCCAGTGCCATTTGTGCAAAAAGCGGGTGGTGATGTGGCGGTACTGCCACGCAAGAACGCCTAAGACGCCATACATCAGAAAGCTGATAAACAGCCGATCCAACAGATACCAGTCCTGCATGTGAGGGCCGTGAAAAACTTGGCGATCGTAAAAGCCCAACCAGGCAATCTGAATGAGGCTGACTGTGATCAGTACCAAGATGCCCCGAAAACGATTTTGACCACACCAACGGGCGAGCCACCAAAACACCGGCATTAAAATGATGAACTGTAACATCATCGAATTGTACCAGAGATGAGGCGCGGCGTTTCCGTTGATAAATTGCCAAGCAAACGTTTGTAAGTCATGGTAGCGATGGACTTGTTGGACCCAGGGCATGACCAACAAGTAAATAGTTGTCCATGCAATCGTTGGAATGAATAGTGCGTGCCACATTTGGATGAGGTAGGTGCGATATGTCAGGTTAGAGTCGACAGCGATTCGGGTAGTGGTGTACAAAATTCCGGCTATGAAAGCCGGAGCCGTGAATTTTGTCAGATCATAAAAGATACCAATTCCAATTTGAGCAGACGGACTTGGATGGGTTTGCAGAGCTTCGACAAGGATGATTTGAAGCATTACCGCT
>NZ_JAXGWW010000243.1:0-3120 GCF_040773105.1 Lentilactobacillus sp. | reverse complement strand
ATGTCATTTTGAATACTTTGACATCGAAAACATCATGTAATCGTGAAAAGGCCACTGAGGCATTATCAAAAATTTACATTTCTACCCAAAACGTTAACAATTTGCTTACAAAAAATACACAGGCGATTTACCTTCATCGATTAAACTAAATTAGCAAAACAAAAAAAGATAATGAGGAGCTTAAAAATGAGTATGTTAAGAAAGTCCGTTATGGCGATGGGATTGTTGGGGGTTGCACTTTCGTTATCCGCTTGTGGGAGCCCGGTTGCAAGCACGGGCAAGAATTCCGACACGTTAAATGTTGTGTTTTTACCCAGTGATTCTGCCAAGGAGGAAGACGCTGCCAGAAAAGCCTTAACCCAAGAGATTCACAAGGCGACCGGCAAAAAGGTCAACGTTGAAACGACGACTGATTATAACGTGGCCATTCAAGCAATCGCAACCGGAAAAGCGCAGATTGGGCTGATGGGCCCCGATGGTTACGTCCAGGCGCACAAACAAAGCAAGACCGTGGTTCCAATGGTGACTTATTCTGGTAAGTCTGGCACTTTAAAAGACGCATACTATCACAGTTACATCATGGTACCAAAAGACCAGGCAACTAAATACAAAGTGAACGGCAAGTATTCGTTGAAAAATATCAAGGGTAAGCGGATGTCATTTGTTTCAAACACATCAACTTCCGGCTTTGCGATTCCAGCTGGCGCGATCAAGAAGGCATTTAATTTAAAGAGTACCGATGATTTGTCTTCCGGCGGTAAATTCTTCAGCAAGGTGCTTTACGGGCAATCACACCAAGGTTCAGCGGTTAACTTGCTGAAAGGGGATGCCGACGTGGCAGCCTTCGATGATATGGATCTGACCCAGTACGGTAAGTTCCAAAATGACGCCACTAAAGCCGGGGCAATCTTCAAGATTAACAAAGACGCCCCAGCACCGTTCACCGCAGTTCGCGGTAAGGAATCAATTGCGATCGCGGCTTACGCTGTTCAAAACGAACCACTGGTCGCAAATACTAAAACAATTAGTAAGTCTGATATTGAAAAGATTCAAAAGCAGTTGACATCCAGCAGCGTGACAAATAACAAGTTGTTCTTTGCCCCTGCAAACGCGAAAGTCCGTGGCTTATTCACTAAGGACGGCAAAACACAATTTATCAAGATTACGGATGCCTGGTACAAACTAACCCACGACATTCTTGGAGAATAAAGGAGATTAATATGCTTGAGGTTAAACAGTTAACAAAAACTTATGACGGGGGCAAACGCTCACTTCAAGACGTTTCATTTACTGCCCAGCCAGGAGAGGTGACGGTGATCATCGGGCCTTCCGGAGCTGGGAAAACAACGCTATTGCGAAGTATCAATCAACTCATTACCGATGATTCCGGGCAGATACGATTCGATGATCAAGATATCTGCGCACTTAATAAACGCGACCTCAAGCACATGCGTTCAAAGATTGGGATGATCTTTCAAAACTATAATTTGATTGAATCGCTGACGACAATCGAAAATGTGCTTCATGGCGGGCTTGCCAGAAAATCAACCATTGCCGGTGTCTTATCGCTATACACCAAGCAGGAAAAAGAAGAAGCCATACAGCTGATAGACGAAGTTGGTTTGAAGGATTTCGCATTTCAGTACTGCAGTGATTTAAGTGGTGGCCAAAAGCAACGGGTTGGAATCGCCAGATCGCTGATGCAGCATCCGGAAATGATTTTATGTGATGAACCAATTGCGTCACTGGATCCTAAATCAACCATCATTGTGATGGATATTTTAAAAAAGCTTGCCAAAAAACGGGGAATGTTGGTGCTGATTAATCTTCACCAAGTCGATATTGCAAAAGAATATGCCGACCACATTATTGGCCTAAATGACGGCCACATTGTATTCGATGGGCCGGCTGATCAAGCTTCCAGTCAAGATATTGAACGAATATATCGCGACAGTGCGTTTGCCACTTCATAGGGGGGATTCTATGAAAAACCAAGTAATGGATAGTTCCAGGTTCTTTATGCGAAAACGGCTCAATTTATCGATTGTGATTGGGCTGATGATTGTCTTGTATGTTGGCGCGTCATTGATTTTGAATTTTAACTCGGCTGCATTTCTTTACGTTGATCGGGGGATCATTTGGCTGGCTAAGAACTTTGTGCCCAACAGTCACTCAATTCAGTATTGGGGCATTATTCTGCAAGCCCTGTTACGGACATTGATTGTGTCGGTTGCGGCGACAACGGTTGCCGGCGTCTTGGCACTTGGATTAGCGCTGGCGGGTGCGAAAACCACCGGGCCAAGTCAAACGCTCAGTTGGTTGATTAGAGGATTTGCCTCCATCATGCGAAATATTCCAATCGTTGGCTGGGCAATGCTCTTGTTGTTTTCTTTCAAACAAAATGATTTTACGGGATTCTTAGCCCTACTATTCTTGAGTATCGGCTTTTTAACCCGGGCATTTATGGAAACAATCGAAGCTGTTGACGTTGAAAAAATTCAGGCGCTGGAAGTAACCGGCGCGAATTATCTTCAAGTCATTTCCCAAGCAGTGATTCCTGAAATCACTACGCCATTAGTCTCGTGGCTGCTGTATATGATTGAAAACAATCTGCGGGATGCAACTTTGGTTGGGCTGCTGACAGGGACTGGCATTGGGTTTGTATTTGACCTTTATTTCAAGAGCTTACGTTACGGTCCTGCAGGGTTGGTGGTTTTGGCAATCATCGTCTTGGTGATTGGTGTTGAACTGTTCTCAAACCAAGTTGAAAGGAGAATTGCAATATGATCAGTAAACCTGAAAGGGGACTGGAGATGACACCCGAAGCTTCGCAGCCAATGACTAAATTTAAGCTGCCGCTTCGACTGAAGGATAAACGCCGGCGCACGGTTTATCTGGTCATGGCGATCCTGGTGTTCACCACGGTTCTCACGATTCCGACAATCATTCCAAAGGGCGTCAATTTGGCCGTCGCAACGAGTGGCTTGTTGGATAATTTGCGAATTATGATGCTTCAGCCGGCACCTTCCAATACCACCATGGAAAGCTTGATGGTGGCACTGTTTCAAAGTATTGCACTCGCCTTTCTCACGACCTTGGTCGGCGCTGTCATTGCCTTTT
>NZ_JAXGWW010000242.1:0-3138 GCF_040773105.1 Lentilactobacillus sp. | reverse complement strand
GTTGAGAAAGGTTCTTTTTGGCTTTCCCAGAGCAAAAGATTGCGGATTCTTTGACAACTTGACGAACATTTTTGGTTTCTCTTTTTTCAAAATTCCCAAGCTCTTTGGTAATCTTGTCTAAGCCTTGCGTGATTGCTGTTACCTTCATTCAACTTTCACCAATAAGCTTTCATAGTGATGGACGGTCTGTTTTCCTTGGATGGGAATCACTAAGCGGATTCGATAATAAAAACTGTTTAAGAGAATGAACCGCCCCAGAATTGGAGCGGTAAGTGAATACATTCGGTAATCAATTTGCTCGGTGAGTCCGTACTGGCGCTCAATGAGCTCTTTAGTCACAGTTTCCAGCCTGGCACGATATGAGGTTTGTTTTGTATAGCTGGGAGTTTGGATACCCGTATTCCCTGTAGTGTACGTTACCAAATATTCATCAACCGTTTGGTTTAATAGCGAGCGCATTAAAATATCCTCACCCAGTTATAGAGGAGCCTTGAGAGAAGCGGAGTGGGATCATAAGTAACTGAATAGTTTCCCAATTTCTCGGAACTAACATTTGGATCGTCCCGCCGCTTCAAGTAGGCTTCTTTGACGCACTGAATGCAGGCGTCTTCAATGGTTTTCGGGAGAGTTTGAGCTTCATCGTCTCCAGGGAGCACGTATCCGGCAATATAGGTGACAATGAAGTTCTGTTCTGGGTTATTCGATGAAGGGAAACTTGAGGCTTTCCACCAAACCGTAGTGTCCCAGGTCCACCCGATACTGCGGTAAAGCTCACCAGCGTTAGCGTTATAGATTTCATAGTCAGTGATGGGGCTGGAATCACACAGAACCGATGAGACTGAAATAATCGGGGTATGAGTGAGAAGCAGAATTTTATCCCCAAATCCGGCCACTTTTTCCTGATAGGTCTGTTTGGCAAAGATTCGATGGCAAAAGTCTTCAATTCTTCCGCTCATCCGATCGATGAGGTCGTTTAAGAACGCGTCATCGGTTGAATTGGTGATTTCCAGTTCCTGCTTGATTTGTTCCAGGGTGGTGAGTTTCTTATTGGCCGCTGGGGTGAGGATCGTCACATTGCTCATTTTTTCTTCGCCTTTTTCACCATTCGGTTTATTGGAGCTTGAAAATCAGAAGTTACTGGTTCGGGCTTTAATTCTGGAATCACGGGCTTTGGTTCCGGTACTGGATCGGGTTTTGGTTTGGGAGGGTAAATGGCTACCCCCATTTTGACCAACTTTTCTGCTTTGTCAGGTGGGAATCCAGCCGATTCGCCTTTTTGGTAAGGGCTGTACCCTTTCACAAATTTCACCAGCATGGCACTATACCGGTAATACGTCAGCGCCGCCCAGAATTGCAGTGATTCCGACAACTGCGGTGTCGGCTTCTGCGGCGGAACGAGCCGGGGTAACGACAGCACGGACGTATTTGTCCAAACTGGAGAAATCCACATTAACTTCTGCAACTGCCGATACTGGAACGTTTGAAGCGGCCAAGGTAACACAAGCCAGCGCAATGGTGGCTCCGCTCACGTCCGACCAATCCGATTTGTCAGCGGATTCCTGGATTTTTGCGGTGATTCCCAGTTGCCCATCAATTGAAGGGCCATTGATGCCGTAATGAACGGCAAAAACGCCGCTCAAATATCCAGAACGGTCAATGGCCGCCCCTTCAATGTCGGTATCGGTATCGCCAGGCCCCAAGACAGAGCCGCCGCCGTTGACGATTTTTATATAATGTCCTATATCACGAGAGTTCATTGTTTTTCGCCTCCAATTAAAAAGGCCGATAGGTTTAAACTACCGGCCCTGAGTCAGTCAGTTATGATACGATTGAAGATCCCCAGGTGACCGCTTGAATGACAGCCCCCGAAGTGTTCCGGCGCATGGCAAAGTCATGCCGTGCGATTGCCCTTAATACGGTCTGGTCAAGCGAGAAGGCCGATACGACGTTTGAACCGTCATAATAGGCGGCTTCGCTTGAGATTTCGATCTCGACTCGGCTTGATTCACCGATCGCAGCGTCGGCAAAG
Source organism: Lentilactobacillus sp. (assembly GCF_040773105.1). Classification (NCBI taxonomy): domain Bacteria; kingdom Bacillati; phylum Bacillota; class Bacilli; order Lactobacillales; family Lactobacillaceae; genus Lentilactobacillus; species Lentilactobacillus sp. Next base: position 1,109 of record NZ_JAXGWW010000242.1, on the reverse strand, counting down.
TCGACAAAGTAGATTTCCGATTCGTCCTCGCCGTCGCCCAAATTGTCGGGAACCTGAGTGGTCACGCCAAACGGGAATCCAAAGAGCCTGCCTTGGTCCATTTCGCCCTTGAAAGCAAAATTCCCGTTGCTGTCCCGAACGGTCTTTAAATATAGTTCCGAGCCAGGGGACAAAATCCAACCGCAGTTGAGGAATTTGGTTTCATTTTTGCGGAGGTAATAAATTGCTTTAGCGAGATCGATGGTGACATTAGCGAGATTGACGGTTTCGTTGGCATCGAATTTGTTAGCTGTGGCAATCCAGTTTAACAAACCCTTCGGTTTATCGTTGGTTCCATCATCACGAATAAACGCAGCGTCCTCACGCTGTGCCATTGCTCCAACCAGGTCGTTCCGTACCACTTCATCGGCTTTGGGTGAGCTGAAGCGAATGAGGTCATTACTAATCGGGACCAAACACGCCAATTTCTTCCAGGTCAATTTCACCTGTCCAAAGGTGGGTTGGCTCTTCGGAACGTTGGTTCCCTCGCCGATATACTCAGCAGATGCTCCGCCCGTCACTGCCGGCATGCTCATGGTGCCGGTTTCCATGGGGATAATCACGGGGTTCATTCTGCGCACGACTGCCAAGGGGCGTAAATACTCAATGAGCTGGCTGGAGTATTCCTCCGGTACCAAATATCCGCCGGCTTCTCCTTCATCGGTCTGCAACGCTTTGACAATGGCTTCATCCTTCCATGCTTTTTGAGCAAATGCAGCCGCTTTTTGAGGATCGCCTTTCCCAGCCGCAAGAGCTCGGATTAAACGACCCACATTGGGCTTTTCGGCTTTCTGTTCCTGTTGCCTTTGAGCAGCAAGGATTTTCTCAATCCATTTCTGTTGATTGTCACTTTGCTGCTGTAGCACGTCTTTTAATTTTTCACCTAAAACATCATCTATTAATTGTATAAGTTCTTCTTTAGTCACGTTCGTTCACCTCTTAATCGAGTTTTCCAGTCAACTTCCTCAGTTTCTCGTCAATCAATTTGCCGAGGACTCCCTTTACATCGTCTGCATTAATGTTGAGTGGGTCGGGTGGAGTTTTTTCTTCGTGGGCAATTGAATCGAGGT
>NZ_JAXGWW010000241.1:0-3147 GCF_040773105.1 Lentilactobacillus sp. | reverse complement strand
CTTAATTATACTAAATCAGAGTCTCTATTTAACTTGTACACTTTTTATTCTAGGCCCATATCCTTCATACAAGGATTGGGCAAAGACACCAGAACGTGTGGCACCATAAGCATAATAGACAATGGGATTTGGTTGTTTGATTGGTGTTCGCGCCACCCACATGTAAGACCTTGATGTCGCGGCTTTACCGGGTTCCCTCAGAACTTCGATTGGGGTTTCATCACCTTGCAGGTGATGAGCCGAGCACAAGTGTCGATGAAGTTCCTCATAGAGGGGTAATAGCTGTTGAGCAGATTTGTTAACCCAATTAGCCAAGGTAGCTTCTGATGTCTGATAGCCCAAACGACGAATCCCAGATAGTTGCCGATATAGCGGTACCCCCAAGACAAATTTATCATGTATAATTTCTGCCACTAGGGAGACCGAAGCCAAACTATGTGGGAACAAGGCCGGTGGCACCAATGGCTTGAACAAACCAGATGTTGCCGTATCATGAGCACATTGTTCACACTTATAAGTTTGCTCGTAGATTTTCTCCAAATATGCGTGGGCAGGAATGAAATGAAATTCTTCTCGGACATAACTTGTCCCAATCGGCTCGATGCCTGAATGTCCTGCTGGACATTTACCATCAGCTGGTTTAATGATGGTTACGCGTACTGGGACCTTTGAATCTACTTTTTCTCGCCGCGTCTTTTTCTTTGATTTCTTTGGCCGTACTTGATTTGACGCGGAGCTGCTTTGGTCTCCAGTTTGCTCTGGTTCGTTAAAAACACTATTTCCCTTGTCAAATAGTGACGTTTGATTAGGATTTAATACTTCGGATTTATGATCAAATAGTTTTCGCCTAAGATAGGCAATCTGTTCCTGAAGCCCCTTATTTTCTGCTTTGAGCTTGCGAATGATTTGATCCTTTTCTGATTCTGCCATGGGTGTCACCTCCTTGATGTAAGATTATTATCATTGAGTTTACCACTCATTTTCCAAACTAGAAAGCACTTTCAATGTCCTGGAGGGCAGACTTTATGAACCGTCGAATCTAACGCCCAACCACTCAATAAGCGAACAAGCTGACGCGGGTCCAATCTGCGAATTGCAAGCTGATTGGTCGGCCATTGTAGATGGCCATTTTCTAACCGTTTATATAATAGTAAGAAGCCGTCGCCATCCCAATAGAGGGCTTTGAAGCGGTCTTTGCGTGTACCACAAAAGAGATACAGTGCTTGCGAGTATGGATCCAAATCGTATTGCTCTTGGACGATACCCGCGAGTCCATCGATACCTTTTCGCAAATCAGTCTTACCACAAACTAGGTAGATTTGTTCGATTTTGCTGGTATCAATGATCATGTGGGAACACCGCCTTCATTACGGCATCGAGGATATACCCGTTGACGTGGTTGTAAACAATAACTGACTTATTGCCATCAACTTTGATTTGTAGCGCTTTGACGGGTCCAGAAGCTGGGGCTTCTGTTGTCCGACCGACTTTCACTTGCACGATTTCTGGTTGTTTATCCATCAAAAACACCTCACCAATTTATTTGATGAGGTAATCATAATCCATATGGCGGCCACAGGAAATTGAGGTGTACCCCAAAAGTTAAAGTAAATATTTGCTTGTCTTTCCTAGGCGGCACGGAGTCGATAGTTTATCGGCGATGTGCCGCCTAGTTTCATTTGAATTCGTTTCGTGTTGTAGTAGATTATCCACTTCTTCACAGCCGTTATCAATTCCTTTGCCGAATGATAATCTGACAAATCACCCAATTCAACCTTTAGCTTGTTAAAGAAGCTCTCCATACAAGCATTGTCTAAGCAGGTTGCTCGTCGAGACATGCTGGGTGTAATATGAGCGTTCTTGAGCTTCCTCTGCCAAGCTTGGTGGCGGTACTGCCAGCCTTGATCGGTGTGGAGAAATTGCTTGTACGGTTGATTGGGAATTAAGTTAACCAGTGACTCTAATGGTTTTAAAGCAAACTCAAGGTTTGGGCTGCCAGCCGTAATGGCAAAAGTTAGGATCTCATTGTTGTACAAATCCATGATTGGTTCAAAGTAGACCCTTTCTTGAGTTTGGGGAACTTTAAATTCAGTGACATCGGAAACCATTTTCTGGTTTGGCCGATCAGTTTGAAATCGCCGATGTAACTTATTCTTGACCCTGGTTCCTTCTGGTCCCTTAGACGAGTCGTACTTGCGGATCTTCTTGTGATAACCTTCTCCTTGGATCCCCAGCTCCTGCATCAACCGATAAACTCGCTTATGGTTGACTTTAAGGTCAAAGTCATTCAGGAGTGCCTGAGTAATCCGTAGAACGCCCATGTGATGGTCCTGATTCCAGATGCGGGAAATAAAGTGTTTCAATTGGCAATCCTTATCTGGTTGGTCAAATCGGCGCTTCCAATAGAAGAAGGTATCTGGTGAAATGGGCAAGACCCGTAGAAGGTCAGCCAGCTTAAATTGGGCCTCGAGGGTGCAGATTACTTGGGCGAGTTCTTTGTTCGTTGCTTCATCGAGGCCAATAATTTTAACGCTTCATTTTTGATGCGTAACTCCAGGTTCTCGGCCTCTAATTGCTTAAGCCGATTTTCTTCTGGGGAAAGTTTCTTCTTGGTTGACCGCTTCTTAGTTGGTTTCTTACGTTTATTTGTCATTTGGGGTTTCCGTCCTTTTGATATAGACATTAACCCATTTGGCCCCTGATTGCGATAAATTTCTTTCCATTGCTTAATCTGAGGAATTCCAACGTACCCGAACTTAGCGGCCACCTGCGTATAAGAAGCATTATTAATAATCGACCAATGAGCAACCTCAATTCTAAAATCAGGTGTTACCTGAGGCGGATTATACAATACATTAGCACCGTGAGTTCGATAAGCAGCGACAAGCATTCGAAATAATTTTGGGGCTATCTGATACTTATTTGCGATGCCAAGTGAACTTCCTTGACCAGCAAAATATTCAGTTAACGCACGTAATTTAGTTTCCTTTGAAATCTTAGTCATAAAAAATACCTCCAAAGCTAAAGCTTTTACTTTAACTTTGGGGGTATAGGTCATAAGGCGGTTATTTTTTTTGCTGACTTTTAATCAGCTCAACAATTAATGCGATTAAGGCTACGATAAACGTACCGAAAGCCAGCATTAAT
>NZ_JAXGWW010000240.1:0-3172 GCF_040773105.1 Lentilactobacillus sp. | reverse complement strand
GGTCGTTCAAGTCAACATCACAACCAAGAATGGCGCTCAGTATGAAATCTCTCACAGTTTCTTAGCACTTTATCTTACCGAATTAAACCAGGCCGGAATTGAGCTGCCGGCAAGCCCAACAATGGTTGGCCAGCCAAACGTGAAGTAACAAGCAAAATGGATCCAAAGAAAAGACCAGAGGAAACGCATCCGCTTTCCTCAAGTTATTTCTTGGGATCCATTTTTAGCATGTTTAATGAGTCTCTACGTAACTCAAATTTTTCTTTTCACCCCAGCTTTTTTCCGTTGAGCAGCTGTTTTTTGGTTGTACACCGGAAGGGCAACGTATCGTTTGGAAAAGTTATGGGCGAGGTAATTAATTTCTTTAAACAACTCACGACGGGTAATAATTCCCTTAAAGTGGTTGTCTGAATCAACGTAGACCAGGAAGTTCTCATCAACCAAGTACCGCATAATCGCTTCAAGATTATCCCGTTCATATATCGTGGGGACATCTGTCTGCATAATTTGTTTCACTTTCATGGATTCCAGTGGCCGACTAGTGATGCCGGTATCTTGAAGCATCAGTTCAGTAATCATAGGCAATGAAACCAAACCCTTAAAGTGATTATTGTTATCGAGTACCGGAATCTTGGCATACTTGACCTTGGTTAAAACCATAAACACATGCTGAAGGTCGTTATTTTCATTAACGGTTGCAACCAGGTCAGCAGGAATTAAAATATCCCGCTGGCTTTCTCTCATGACGGTTTCAATCGGCTTATCAATCATGTAATCGCAAACTCCTTTGTTAAGACGAAAAATGAAACTTCAACTGATCAATCGAAGACAGCTGACGATCATAATATTGAACCTCGTAAGTATCCTGCTTCCCATCAATCACGGCAAACGTACCGCCAATTGGGGCGTATTGACCACGGGGATATGAAATACTGCCGGGATTGACAAACAACATGCCGTCTTCCATCTCAGCCCCTAGTTGATGGGTGTGTCCGAACAAGACAATATCAACCCCCAGACTGCGGCCATATAATTTCAGTGTCAACAAGCCACTATTGACGTTTTGGTGGTGCCCGTGGGTCGTCAAAATGGTGTGGCCGTCAATCGTCGTCAAATCGTGATCGGCAAATGGTTCAAAGTCCATATTTCCTGCCACCAGGTGGAGCTTTGAGATCAACGGATCCCCCTGTTTAAACTCCGAATCACCACAATGAAAAATGCCATCAACTTTACCTTCGTAATGATCGACGATTTTTTGAATAATCTCACGATCGCCGTGGTTATCGCTCACAACAACAATTTTCATTGGTCCCACATCTCCAATAACTTATTCAACAGATTGCGGATTGCGTTTCCCCGGTGACTAATCAAGTTCTTGTCGTGGGTCGACATTTCGGCCAGCGTCTTTTGTGCTTCCGGCACATAAAATAACGGATCGTACCCAAAGTCATTGTTCCCACGACGGGCACGTAAAATTTCACCGTTAATGCGTCCTGATGCGACCACTTTATCGCCCTCGGGAGTCAAATAAACCAATACAGATTCAAAATAAGCGTTTCGATTTTGCTTATTTTGCATTTCCTTTAGGAGTTTGTTATTGTTGGCGTCGTCATCATGATCGCCGGCATAGCGCGCTGAATGAACCCCTGGTTGGCCATCAAGTGCCTGGACTACTAATCCGGAGTCATCGGCAATCACCGCTTGATGGGTGAACTTCATGATCCCAGTTGCCTTTAAAGTCGCGTTCTCTTCAAAAGTCGTGCCGGTTTCCTCAATCTCTGGGACGTTTTCAAAATGTTTTAGTGATTTGATTGATACGCCGGTATCTTTAAAGGCATCTTCAAATTCAATCACCTTATGTGCGTTTTGAGATGCAATCACAATTGAATCTGGTCGTTTCAAGGTCCATCTCTCCTTTTAAATATCTAAATGAGCCGCGCTAATCGGTTCACCAAGTAATTGATCGGCAATCTTGGCGAAGTCTTTTGGTTTTCCGGTCGTGAAATATTGGCGGGTTTGTCGGCTCGCCGACCGGTCATTCAGCGCGTCATGCTGCTGCAGATAATCCAGAACTTGCTGAGCCGTCGCGATTCCGGGATCAACTAACGTGACATCCGGCCCAACCACATTTTGAATTTCCGTTCGCAATACCGGAAAATGGGTACAGCCCATTACCAGAGTATCTATCGGCTTATCCATGAACCAGGCAAGACGGTTATTGACGGCAGCTTGCGCTTCAACAGTTCCTGCAAGCCCTTCTTCAACCATCGTGACAAATTCCGGACATCCCAGCGATGAAACCTTGGCATGCGGATTAGCCTGCTTGATAAGGCGCTGATAGTCACCGGAGCGAACGGTCCCGTTGGTGGCAATCACGCCAATCTGGCCAGTTTTTGAGACGTTAGCCGCTGATGTGGCGCCCGGCTGAATCACCCCAATCACGGGGATTGGTAAGATTTTGGTAAGATACTCATATGCCGCTGCAGTCGCGGTGTTACAAGCAATGACAAATATTTTAACATCTTGGGCCAACATATAATCTGCAATGCGCTTTGTTAAAGCTCTGACCACCTCGGATGATTTTTGGCCATACGGTAAGTTGGCTTGATCCCCCACAAAGATGTACGATTCATTAGGGAGAACTTTGGTAATTTCCTTTAAAACGGTAAGCCCGCCGACCCCCGAGTCCATAACGCCAATTGGCCGCTTATCCAACTGAATTCCTTCTTCCCTTGGTACTGTTATATCTATTATCTTTCATAAGAAACATATATTCAACTGACAAATCATGGCAAGTGATTGTAGTATATAATAAGAATATTACATTTTACATTGATGGAGATTAAAAAATGAATAACGACGTATACAAGAATTTTATTAACGACAGCACAATGAACAATTTATTGGGACAAGAGTTGATTCGAGATACATTGCTTCCGGAAATCCTGGGAAAAGAAGCTCACGAAATCTCTTATTGGGCGGGTAAACATCTTGCCCGCAACCATCGCTTGGCAACCTACGAAGATTTGGAAACCTTCTTCCAACAGTTCCAGTTTGGGACACTGACACTTTTAAAACGAGCCGGCAATCAAATCCACTGGCAATTAAGCGGAAAAATCGTTGCCGAACGGCTGACTGCTTTTGATGATCCTGATTTTTATTTGGAATCCGG
>NZ_JAXGWW010000239.1:0-3179 GCF_040773105.1 Lentilactobacillus sp. | reverse complement strand
TTTTTAAACAAAAAAAGCCGCAATCACAATTACGGCCACACGCAGGAAGTCTATTCACTTTTTCGCGAAAATTGATAGTAAACAAAGCAAGCAGTGATGACTAAGACAACTACTAAAATCACCATCAACCACTGGTCAATCATCCCTAAGATCTGGGTCCAAGCTCGGCCGGCAAAGTGGCCAACCACAATTAAAACCGTGTTCCAGACGAGCGTTCCAATTGTGGTTAACAGGCAAAAACGGCTAAATGAAAAGCCAGTCATTCCCGCCGGAATTGAAATTAGGCTCCTGACGACCGGAATACAACGGCCAATTAAAATGGCCTTGCCACCATGATTGTTGAAATACCTGGCGGCTTTCTCAATATCGGTTGGTTTCAGGTGCATCAGCTTACCGAAACGACCGGACACTAATTTTTCAATCTGTTTGACGCTCAGCAGCCGGCCCACCCCGTAAAGAACCATTGCGCCGGCTAAGGCACCAAAAGTGGCCGACAAAATGGATCCCCAAACTGTCAGTTTGCTGGTCACCGTCAAGTATCCGGTAAACACTAAAACCAGTTCGGATGGAATTGGCGGAAAGATATTTTCAATAGCGATTAAAAATGCAATTCCGAAGTAGCCATACTGATTGATCAGTTCAGTAATTGTATTTTCGCTCAAATTAATATCCTCATTTCATATTTTAAGTAAAGAAATTATACCATATTCGCCAACTACGTCTTTTCGACCCCACCTTTTTTGCCGTATAATTAACCTAAGCAATAAAGGAGGATCAACATGAAAACTGTCAAAATTGGAAACACAAGTTTTGAAGCTTCAGCAGTTGCACTGGGTATCATGAGAATGGCTGGGATGGAAACGGCAGATGCCGCAAAATCAATTGAAGCCGCAGTCGATTCCGGAATTAATTTTATTGATTCAGCCGATATTTATGGTGATGGTCAATCAGAGACTAAATTCAAGGAAGCGTTGAAGGCTTCTGGCGTTTCACGTGACCAACTCTTCATTCAGTCCAAAGGTGGCATTATTTTGGATCCGGAACGTAGTCACGATGGCTTAGTGTTTGGTCAGCGGTATGATTTCTCCAAGCAACATTTGATTGACGCCGTTGATGGCATTTTGGAAAGAATGGGCATTGACTATCTGGACTCATTCCTGCTTCATCGTCCAGATCCATTGATGGAGGCAGACGACATCGCCGAAGCTTTTGATACATTGCAGCGTGAAGGCAAGGTTCGTCATTTTGGCGTATCCAACTTCAACCCGGAACAAGTTGAAATGGTCCAGTCATGGATTAGCCAACGCCTGATGATTAACCAATTACAATTTAACGTGGTTCATTCTGGGATGATCAAGGAAGGCATGCACGTTAACATGGTCGATGATGCAAGTGTCATGCACGATGGCGGCATTATGGAGTACTCGCGTCGAAAGAACATGACGATTCAAGCGTGGTCCCCATTCAACTATGGCTTGTTTGAAGGCATGTACATCAATAATCCGAAGTTTGAGAAATTAAACGATAAGTTAGCCGAATTGGGTGACAAATATCACGTCTCAAAGAATGCGATCGCAACGGCCTGGATTTTGAGACACCCGGCCCATGTCCAAGTATTACTGGGAACAATGAACCCAGAACATATCAAGGATAGCGCGGCGGGTGCTGATATCGAGTTAACCAAGCAAGAGTGGTATGATCTGTTCTTCGCGGCGGGAAATGTGCTGCCATAGAAATAGAGAGTGCGACGAGCAACGGTTTGACACGGAGAACTAAGGGTCCTCTAATTGAAATCCTGATTTTGGATTTTAATTAGAGGACCTTAGATCGCAGTGTCAGTTGCGTCGGAGCACGTTTTTCAAGGTAAAAAGAAACAGCGTTCAAAGCAACCACCAATCACTTCCCTACAGAAAAAACAAAAAATGACGGCCAAAAAGAAAACTTGGCCGTCATTTTTGCGTATATATAAAGTGATGGCAAAAAAGCCATTGTTGCTTTCCCCGGCAAATTGCACACAAGTGTGCATACTCTCCTTACACGCTTGCCTTCAAGCATCCCTTTCTGGTATGTTTGAAGGTGAAGCTTACATATAGAATCGAGGACAAACCATGAGTCAACATAAGAAGTATCATCGCAGAAAAAAATCTACCCTGGGCCTTAAAAGCATCGTCTCATTGATCGTTATTCTCGCCGGCATGTGGTTTGGATTAGGCCAACAACCGACCAGTCTCAATTCAATAGTTAGTCAGATTTCCAGTTCTTTATTTCACACCAGTAAAAGCGTTCCAAGCGACCAATTGGCGAAACTTGACTATCATTCCGGAGATCCCAGTTATATCTTTGTGAACCATAATAAAGCCCAACTGGATCCCAACTCATGGAAAACCAACAAAGTGATTTATGCCAACTTGGACAATTTTAACCGGACCAGCACTGGCAATTTAGCCTACTTGGAACCCAGAAACGTGGTCTCCGATGAGAATCGCGTTCGTCAGTACGTTGAGCCGACTGCTTGGCACCAGAAGTTTGTCAACGGTCAGCCAATCATTAACCGGGGCCATTTGATCGCCTATTCGATTTCTGGCGGAATCAGTTCTTCCGGGCAATATCAACCCAATGACATTTCTGGTGATCAAAATAACCCCAAAAATCTATTTACCCAGACAAGCTTTTCCAACCAACGCATTCAGACCATCTTTGAAAGTAAAATCCGCGAGTCGCTTCGTAAGGGTAATAAGGTTATCTTCTTTGCCAAACCAATTTTCCGGGGAAATGAGCTAATGGCGAGAGGAATTCACTTGGAAGCCATTTCAACCAATCGATCGCTTAATTTCAACGTCTACTTATTTAACGTTCAGCCAAATGTGCAATTTGACTACGCAACAGGTCGTTCACACATCGACCGGTCGATGACTGTTCCGGAACCGTAAAAAAACGAGTGCCGGATTAATTGGCAACTCGTTTCATTTATGTTAATGATTTTAAGCCCGTTGTGCGCCATCAATCACAAAGTCGGCACCATTGGCAAATTTCGATTCGTCGCTGCCAAGATAGACACAAATTTCACCAATATCAACCGGTTCACCCATATGACCAACCGGAATGGTCTTGGTAAGTGCTTCTTCATAGCCTTTAGGGACGATATCAGTGGCAATCCAACCTGGGTGGACATTGTTAAC
>NZ_JAXGWW010000238.1:0-3187 GCF_040773105.1 Lentilactobacillus sp. | reverse complement strand
GTGGGTTTGTTTTAAGAGCTGAACTTTCATTGAGAATAAGAAAAACTCCATAAACTTAGCGGTTCGAAACGCTTTTTTAGCAGCAATTGGCGAGTCTGGAAAATGAATATTTTTAATCGTATCGTGAAACGATTCCAGTCGGTATTTTTCCCTTAATGACTGTGGAATGATGTCCACCAGCTGATCCTCATACGTGTCAAAACCTAATTTTACCAGCTGCTTAATGGTATTTTGCTTGACCTCTTTATTGCTTGGATAAATGGAGTCGTAGGTGTCATTTCGCTCACCGCTTAAAATCTTCATCCCTTGAATTTGATTCCGGGCGCGACTATAGGTTCCAAAAATAATCACCTGGTCGGCTAATTCAAGTTGCTTTTTCAGCCACGGTTGATTGAAGAAGGTAACGGTATAAATATCATCATTAATTTTTAAATGCAGACTTAACCGGCTTCGTCGACGTCCGAAGAAGGTCACCGTCGGTTCACTGATAATCGTCCCTTTAACGGTGACTTTCTGCCCATCAACAGCGGTTTTAAGATCCTTGAGCGAGAGGTCATCATAACGTCTGGGATAATAGGTCAAAAGGTCATTGATGGTATTAATCCCCAGCTTGTTTAAAGCTGTTAATCGTTTTTCGCCAACCCCTTTAAGAACCGCGACTGAATCACTTAAGCTGGCCATATTATCCCCCCTTTTTACTAGAGATAAATAAAAGTTTGGCCACGTTGACCAAACTTTTACCAAGTTGTTTATTCGACAGAAATTAAGAATGGGTAAACCGGTTGGTCACCTTCATGAATTTCAACTTCCAATTCATCATCCAACTTCAAGATACCGTCTTGGACTTTTTCTGCTAGTGCTTGATCGGCGCCATCGCCATAAATAATGGTAATGGCTTCACTGTCTTCGTCGAGCATCTTTTGAACCATTTGAATGGCTGTTTCAACCAGGTCGTCGCCGACAGTTGAAATATCGCCGTCTACGATTCCCATGAATTGATCCTTCTTGATTTCCAAGTTGTTGATCTTGGTGTCCCGAATGGCAGTCGTCACCTGTCCTGATTTGACAGTTGGCAAGTTGTCTTCCATCGCCTTTTGATTGTCTTCAAGTGAGTTTTCAGGATTAAATCCAAGCATTGCCGTAATTCCTTGTGAAATCGTCTTGGAATGGACAATTACTGTCGGGATATCAACAACTTCTGCGGCTTGTTCGGCTGCCAAAAAGATGTTCTTATTATTCGGCAGAACGATGGCTTGCTTAGCATTGGTATTCTTAATGGCATTAACAATATCCTCTGTGCTGGGATTCATTGTTTGACCACCGCTTACGATGTAATTGACACCCAAACTTTGGAACAACTCATTCAACCCTTTACCAGATGAAACGGAAATAATAGCTGTATCTGACACTGGTTGCTGGGTACTGATACTTTCAGCTCTTTGGATTGGTGAATCATCCTGATCAGGGGTTTCATCATCATTTTCGATGATTGTTTCTTGTTGAAGTCGCATGTTATCAACTTTAACGGTTGCCAAATCACCAAACTCCTGCCCCCAAGCGAGGACTTTTCCAGGATGTTCGGTGTGGACGTGAACCTTCACGATATCGTCGTCGTTAATGACCAGAAGTGAATCACCGAGCTTGGCGAGGTAGTCGTAAAAAGTCTGATAATCAAATTGATGATCGACTTCTCTACCTTTCCCAATTCGAACCATGATTTGGGTACAGTAACCATAAACAATATCTTCAGGATTTAATTTACTTTGAACACTTTGATCGGCCACTTTAATCATCTGATTCATCTCGGCATCATTTGGCTGATAGTCTCCGGATTCGGATTCGTCACGGCCGTTTAAAACATCATCGAATGCTTCCAGTACAAAAACAAGTCCCTGACCGCCTGAATCGACGACGCCAACTTGTTTTAAAACCGGCAGTAAGTCAGGGGTCTTTTCCAGAGCGCTTTTGGACGCCTCATAAATGGCGTCCATGACGGCGACCACATCGTTGGTTGTCGCCGCTGTCTTTTTACCAGCGGAAGCAGCCATTCGAACCACGGTTAAGATGGTTCCTTCAGTTGGCTTCATAACAGATTTATAAGCAATCTCTGTCCCGGCAATAAAGGCATCGGAAATGTCTTGTGCACTCAGGGTTTGTTTGCCTTCTGTAGACTTGGAGAAGCCACGGAAGATTTGTGATAGAATAACACCGGAATTTCCACGGGCCCCCATCAATAATCCCTTTGCAAGCGCGCCGGAGAGGTCGCCCACCGTCTGGCTGGTATCTTTGTTCACGTACTTGTATCCACTGGCCATAGAGAGGCTCATATTGGTTCCGGTATCACCGTCAGGAACTGGGAACACGTTGAGTGAATTGATAAAATCAGCATTTTTATTTAATTTAGTTGCGGCTGCTTGAACCATTGCCGTAAATTCGGTGTTGGTAATTTCTGTAACTTTCAACTACTTGTCCTCCTTGGTCACTCAGTAATCAGTCGTTCATTACCTGAACGCCTTGAATGATTACATTGACCGAATTTGCAGATACGCCAAGCATACTTTGCAGGTTATACTTAACCTTTGCTTGAACATTTTTTGAAACTTCGGAAATCTTATTCCCGTAGGCAACGATAATATACACATTCACTTCAATTTCATTGTCGTGTTGTTTCACAACGACGCCTTTAAAGTAGTTCTCACGATTTAAAATGGTATTGACGTTGTCTCTAAGTTGGTTGCGACTCGCCATGCCAACTACTCCGTAATTATCGGTCGCAGCACCGCCAACAACATTTGCGATCACGTTGTTGTCGATATCAACTGTTCCAAATCTTGTTTTGATTTTGACGGCCATCTGTAGCAGCCTCCTTAATTTTCTATTTACCTATTAACGATAGTTAATATTACCACAATAACACCAAAAACCAAAGTAATCTCGTCAGTGTTTGAAGAGCTGTCAAGTATAATTACTTGAAAGAAAAGTATTGCAATATCAATGTATCTATGATAAATTATTCTAGTGTAATGAAACAGACATTTAACACTAAAATCGAAGAGAAGGGAGATTTGTTACCCATGGCAAAGGATTTTATTAATGGTAAGCGTACCCACTTTGGTAACAAACGTTCACACGCTTTAAACTCAAGTCGTCGCAGCTGGAAGCCAAATTTGCAAAAAGTTCGGATTCT
>NZ_JAXGWW010000237.1:0-3202 GCF_040773105.1 Lentilactobacillus sp. | reverse complement strand
GCCGGCCATGAAATGCCAAGCCTCTTTGGCGGAAGCAAACCCGCCTTTTGGCACACTCCCTTGTTTTGTTATATTACTGACGAACCTGACCATCGCCTCGAATAACATATTTCGTGGTAGTCAGTTCATTTAATCCCATTGGTCCACGGGCATGGAGCTTTTGGGTGCTGATGCCAATTTCGGCACCGAATCCAAACTCGAAACCGTCTGTGAAACGCGTTGATGCGTTGACGTAGACGCAGGCAGAATCGATTTTGTTCAAGAAATCTTGGCCACTTTGATAATTATCAGAAATGATGACTTCTGAATGACCGGTCGAATAATGGTTAATATGGTCGATTGCTTGTTGTTCATCGTTAACAACCTTGATGGCCATAATTAAGTCATTGTATTCGGTTGACCAATCTTCTTCAGTTGCCGGCTTGATGCTAGAAACGATTCGTTGGCTGGCAGTGTCACCACGAAGTTCAACACCATGGTCAAAAAGGGCTTTGGCAATTGCCGGCAGCATTTTCTCAGCGACGTCTTGGTGAATTAAGACCTTTTCGGCGGCGTTACAGACAGATGGTCGTTGGACCTTGGCATTAACGATGATGTCAATTGCCATCTGGAGTTCGGCATCTTTGTCGACATAAATGTGACAGTTGCCGGCACCTGTCTCGATAACCGGAACAGTCGCATTTTTAACCACGGCGTTGATGAGCCCGGCACCACCACGCGGAATGAGGACATCCACGTACTTGTTTAAATGCATCAACTCATTGGCCGTTTCATGGCTGGTGTCGTGGAGAATTTGAATGCTGTTTTCGTCTAAGTCATGTTGTTTCAAAACGTCTCGCAGGACTTGAGCCAACGCTAAATTACTATGCAGAGCTTCCTTGCCGCCACGAAGAATGACGGCGTTACCACTTTTAAATGTTAAGGCGGATGCATCCACCGTTACGTTTGGGCGGGCTTCAAAGATCATTGCAATCACGCCCAGTGGAACCCGCTTTTTCTCAATATTTAAGCCGGCGTCATTTTGCCAGCCCTTATCGATATTTCCAATCGGGTCGGGCAGGGCGGCCACTTGTTTCAATCCGGTCGCCATGTCGCTGATTCGTTGCCCGGTTAACTTGAGTCGGTCAGTGAATTTTGCCGGCATGTCTGTGGCGTTGGCAATGTCTTTTTGGTTTTCAGCCAGAATTTGGTCGGTATTCTTGATTAAGGCCTCCGCAAAATCGTTGAGGACTTGGTTCTTAGTGACCGTATCCAGTAAGTTTAATTTGTAAGCGGCAGCTTTGGCGTTTTGGCCAATCTTGAGTAATTCATCATTCATGAGTGACACCCTCTCTTTCAAAGATCGTTCCCACGGTTTGTCCAGCTAATATCTTAAAGATAATTCTTGGGTCGGCACCATTTGCCAACACCATCATCCGGTCCTCATCCAACATCCGTTTGGCGGCCAGTAACTTGGTTTGCATGCCGCCGGTACCGAATCGACTTCCGGTGCCGCCAGCAACGCCAAATTCGTTTTCGTCGATTGAATTAACCGTGTCGATCAGGTTGGCATCGGCACATTTGTTGGGATTTTGGTCATAGAAACCGTCGACATCTGATAACACAATCAGCAAATCGGCGTTGACGTGACTGGCCACAATGGCTGACAGCTGATCGTTATCGCCAAAGGTGGTCTTATGGTCCAATTCATCAGTAGCAACCGTATCATTTTCGTTGACGATTGGAATCACGTTGTCCCGCAACAGACAGTCAAAGGTATCCATAACAAATTGTTTACTCTTGGGATAGTCGAAAATGTCGTGGGTCAGCAATACTTGGGCAATATCGGTCAGGTAATGGTCAAAGCGTTGGGTAAACAACGTCATCAACTCAGATTGCCCAATGGCTGCGAGCGCTTGTTGGGCCCCAATTTCAGTTGGTCGCTGCTTAAGGTGCATTTTATTTAACCCGACTCCGATTGCACCGGAAGATACCAGAATTAATTCTTTCCCCTGATTATTTAAGGCACTAAGCGTATATGCCAACTCGTCAAAAGTTTTGAGGTTAATCGATCCGTTTGGGTAGATCAAGCTGCTGGTACCCACCTTAACCACGATTCGTCTTGCATTAATGACCCGCTTATCCATATTCTCCACCCCTATTTTTGTATAAAAAAAGCCTACTTTGAATTGAGACACCCATGACGGGCGGTACCATTCTCATTCAAAGCCAGGCTTCACACTTTTTCTTTATAACGGAAAGTTCCGTGTCTGATTAAGACAATCGTATTGAAGATAGGATTCGTGTCCTTAAACGTCTTTCAGCGAGCGACGCTTTCTCTGTGATCACACTACTTGGTCTTCTAAATTATCGTTATCATATATTAGTCGATAGATGTTTGTCAACTAATAAGATTCAGGGCTTTTTCGTAAACCCAGTATTTCTTGGCGCCGCTATCCGTTGAGAAGGTAATTCGGTACCAATCGTGGCCGTTTGACTTGGTCCCGATATCATCGATATAAACCTCTTTGCCGACAGATGCGCCAACTGAATCCCATGAGTAGGATTTCACTCCGGCACGGGAATTCTTAACATGATTGTATAACCGGTACGACTTGTAGCTGTCTCCTAATGACGCCTGTGAATTTGCTTTCACATATGTGACCTTGTCATATGCTTTTTTCGCTGTTGATGCCGTCAGTGAACCGTGTGCCGACCCGCCTTCTGCTTGAAGGTTGTTGTAAGTCGTCTTCACTAATTGATAAAATTGGGCAAACGTATAGCTTGCGCCAAAGTATTTTTTCCCGGCTGAAGCATAGTAACCAGCTGGATCGGTGTGATTAGTACCGCCCAGATATTTGGAAACACCCCCGTGTGACCAAACGGTTCCTTTACCATCGTACGCCGCATCATTTGGCGTTAACCCATATTTATCAAGAATATACGCCGTGTAATAGGCGGCGTTGGCCATTTCGTGGGCAAATGCCGACTTACTGTGGACCTCAACTTGCTCGAATTGAACAAAGCGCGCGTTGGCCGGGTAACCAGCTCCCCAAGCTAAATAATCCGTGTTGGCAATATTAATGATCCGACTGGCATCGACAAACGTGTGAACAAACGCATTGTTATAGTTCTTTTTCATGTAGGCAATTTCGTTATAGATTGTCGAATTTGGGTTTGCGGTTTCGTGAACCACGACACCCTCGGGCTTGCCAGTGCCTTT
>NZ_JAXGWW010000236.1:0-3215 GCF_040773105.1 Lentilactobacillus sp. | reverse complement strand
TCGTTTGGTGGAGATGTCGATTTTGGCAGGGTGCTCTTATGTTTTGATGTTCCTGTCAGTTCCAATTATTCCGATTGTCCCATACATGAAGCTTGATTTAAGCGACATGCCAATCTTGATTGGAACGGTTATTTTTGGCCCCGTTGGTGGGATGACGATTGCCGGGTTAAAGGCGCTTCTTTATTGGGTCACCACTGGCGCATCGATTTTTGGCTTCATTGGGGTTGGGTCATCATTAATTTCATCACTGGTTCTGATTTGGAGCTATTACCTGGGTGAGCGGGCATTTTCGTTTACCAGCGGCCTGAAAAAGACGACGTTGGTGATCTTGACAATGGCAATCTCGTTGATGATCGTTATGTCGACTATTAACTGGTTGGGCGTCATTCCGCTTTACATGAACTTGATGAATATGAAGCTGGGCTTTCCACTTTCAACAGTCATCTTGTTTGGGGCAGTGCCGTTCAATCTGATTAAAGGCGTTGTCGTGGGCGGCGTTTTCTATGCGATCAAGGGCAGTTTCCTGCCAAGGTTGAAACTTCGATAAGTTAAAGCATTTATAATTAACCAATTTCGTATATAATTGAATAGTGAGTAATGTTAGAAGGCTAGGACGGACTTGCGGTTTGTTGCTAGCCTTTTGTAATGGCGTGAATTGGTTTTGGGGGATCTTATGGATTTAGAAACGCTTTGCCTCATTTTTGGAAGTTCAACGCAATACCGGCGGATTAAGGCCATGAAAAACGCACTGATTGGCAGACGAACGGTTTCTAATCTTTACTGGTCATTGCAGTACGACATGTTAGACTTTGTCGATAGCCTGCATGGCCAGCAGTTTGGCGATGATCAACAAGTTGCCCTGAAACTTTCTCAAGCCGGTTTGATTGTGGTTGACGACCGCCTCCAGTTTAAATTAACAAAGAAGGGACAGGTGATCCACGATGACTACACGGCTCAATTATTGCCGCTGAAATACCTGGCCGTATCGTCACGAGTTGATGTCAATCGGTTTGCCCAAAGGTTTGTTTTTGCTTCTCAGATCGTTTCGGAATACAGTTACGCCAATCATAAATACTATCCCCAATCCCTTGGCTACTATGATGATCAACTTTTGAAACACTGGTTCATTGCGAATAAACGGCAGAACCTACCGAAGCAATTTCATGATTTGTTGAGGGGCTTTTTAAGCCGTTTAGATAATGACCAGCGCGCTGAAGTCTTTGTTCAAAGTTTAATCGGTCACCACTTTTCTGGTATGACTGAAGACCAGCTGGCTGATTCACTCAAAACCAGGCCAGCCATTATCGAAATCCAGTGGCTGCAGCTTTACGGGATGTTATTATTGTTGATTCAAAAACATCCTCAACCCAACCCCTTCATGCAATTAACGGCTGGATTGGAAAAACCGGTCATCTCGAATAGCGCTAAAAAAACGTTTGAATTATACCGCCGACAAATGGTGCCCAGCATTGACCAAATTGTGGCACAACGGCGAATTAAGCAGACCACGGTTTATGAACACCTCATCGAAGCGGCCATTATGGCGCCGGTTGCGCAATTCCCATATCAATCATTAATTCAGCCGAAAACATTTCAACAGCTCGCTTTGACCCAACCCGATGATGTTGCCAACTGGGCGTTTGATCAAGCAGCCGAAGAAGTTCCCGGATTAAGTTTCTTCGAATTTCGATTGTTTCAAATTTATAGGAGTAAAACAGCACATGATGACTGATCTAAAAGTTGCCTTAAAAAAATATTTTGGTTTTGATCACTTTCGGCCTGGTCAAGAAGCGATCCTTCAGTATCTGTTGAATGGTCAAAATACGTTGGCGGTATTGCCGACAGGTGGGGGAAAGACCTTGCTGTATCAATTGTATGGTGCACTCACCCATCAGCGGGTGGTGATTGTCTCGCCTTTGATTTCGTTGATGCAAGATCAAGTCAGTCGGTTGCAATACCTGGGATCAAAGCGGGTGGTTGCGTTGACTTCGGCACTTGATTTTCACGAAAAGGCGGTCATTATCGACCACTTGAACCAGTATCAATTTATTTATGTTTCGCCGGAAATGCTGGCTAACCCCGACATCTTAAACCGGATGGCCCGTCTAAACATTGGCCTGTTGGTGATTGATGAGGCCCACTGCATCTCAGAGTGGGGCCCGGATTTTCGACCTGACTATTTAAAATTGGGGCAGGTTCGCCAAAAGCTCGGCCAACCGTTAACCCTGATGATGACCGCCACGGCCACGCCATTTGTCCGCAAAGATATTTTGAATCATTTGAATTTTCAAACGGCCAAGCCCAAACAAGTCCTGCTGCCGATTAACCGCAAGAATATTTTTTTGAGTGCTCAAATTTGCCAGGACCAAAAACAAAAGGATCAAACGCTGTTAGAGCTTGTCCAAACGTTAAACGGCGCAGGGATCATTTATTTTTCCAGTAAAAAGCAGGCCGAACAAGTTGCCGACATGCTGAATCAAAAAACCGATCGCAAAGTGATGGCTTACCATGGCGGAATGGATCATCAGCGCCGATTTCATATTCAACAACAGTTCATGGATGGCAATTTGGATATTGTCTGTGCGACGAGTGCTTTTGGAATGGGAATCGATAAGGACGACGTGCGGTTTGTTATTCATTATCATTTACCGGCCAATATTCAAAGTTATGTCCAAGAAATTGGTCGCTGTGGGCGGGATCAAAAGCCCAGTTTGGCTATTTTGTTGTATGAGCCAAATGACCGGTATTTACAGCTTAACCTGATTGATCATACCATTCCCGATATTGGGGTAGTTGACTACCTTTACCAACATCCCAAAGTGCTAAACGATGATGATCAGTTCAGAGTCATCAAGTATTATTTTGACAAGGGGCTTTCATTTGAGTCGGTCCAACGGGTGTTTGATCAAGCTAAACGTCGCCGACTCGCCGAACTTTCCGCAATGGTGAACTATGTGTATCATCCCGGCTGTCGGAGAACGCAACTTTTAGATTACTTTGATGAAGACGTATCAGACAATGATCGGACCTTTTGTTGCGATCATGACTCGGATTTTTGGGGGGATTGGCGGAATTTTAATCAAAAATACTTGAAAGTTTCTTCAACAACCGGGCCAATTCAATTAAAAGATTGGCGTCAAGTCATCGATCAGCTGTTTTTATTAAAAAATTAAGATAAAATGATTGCAATTAATGATAAAATAAGTTTGTCTATA
>NZ_JAXGWW010000235.1:0-3249 GCF_040773105.1 Lentilactobacillus sp. | reverse complement strand
AGCCATTGTCAGCACTTCCTTTTGGACAGTTCTAATGAACATTTGTAATTCCTAGTATAGCACAGAATCAAAAACGGCCACTAGGGTATACCCTAATGGCCAAAAAGCTCAATTGATTTAATGGATTATGCTGTGTCGATTCAAATCTAATAAGTCTTTGAAATTTCATGTGCAATATGTGATGGATCTGGATAAATGAAGCTTTCCGTTATCCCCACGCTTTCCAGCTCGGACCTTATTGAAGCTTTTTTGCAATGTGGTATAACAAAGGCCATTGGTTTTGGTTGTGGATCAATAGAATCAGAAAGAAGTCTTAATATGTTTATTCTAGTTTGAGTCCGCTTTTGGACTTCATCGGAATTAAGAGCCACTTGGTTTAACACCGAAAGATTTTGTGAAAAAAATGTATCAGGTTGCAACATATTATTAATTGGATAAAGATATAACCATTAATTATGATTGGTTATTAATAAAACAAGGAGTTGAGGCAAAATCATTTTGCCCCAACTCCTTGTTTTTAATAGCTTAAAGCCATTTGTTGTTTGTTGTGCCAGATTTTATAGAACGCATCTTCAGGCAATGAGTCCTGCTTTTTCGTCCAACAATCGTTAAAATAAATTGTTGAGTTGTTAAACCCCGTCATTAATAGGGCATGGGTGTGAAATCCGTCAAATTCACCAACCCATATGACAATGGGGTGACCTGTTGCACTTAAATACTGTTTTAGATTGGCCAATGGTTGACCGCTCAAATTGACAGCGTTTCCTGCATAGGTTGTCACTAAATCTGTGAGTGCAGATGGGTAAATACTATCACCATCATCAGTGAATGGATTACCAACAAATCCCTGATTGGGGTCAGTCGGATGGTAGGGCATTTCATGTGCCAGCTGAACTTTGTCAACAACGGCACCTGCATATTGAAGCATCATTGTGGTGGCAGTAATCTCGCAGCCGGTTGGGAGTTCTGGGCGCTGAGCAATAACGGGGATTGATAGTTTGTATGAAGACATATAATTGTAGCTCCTTGCATTTTATTAATCGATAGTAGTTTTGACGGCACTAGTCATTGCGTCATCGCTTAAAGCCTGTCCAATTCCGGGCTTATCCGGAATCTTGAAGTACCCGTCAATTGGATGGTAGTCATATAGACCACTTGCAATATTTTGCGGTTTTAATGAAATTTCATGATATTCATGAATTAAACTATTGGGAATAACAGCTTCAAGCTGAAGCGCAACAGCCGTTGCAATTGGGCTGCCACAAACATGAAATTGAACATCAATATCATTTGTATCAGCCATATCACTGATTTTCCTTGCCTCAGTGATGCCACCACAGATTCCGATATCAGGCTGAATAACATTTAAGGAACGACTGTGAATAAACGACGAAAAATGAAACCGAGTGGCAATTCGTTCACCACTTGCCAGTGCCGCACCAGTTGTATCCTTGATATCGTTCATTATATCAGGATTCATGGGTGAACACGGTTCTTCAATATAGTAGAGATTTAAGTCGTGACATTTTTTGATAAACTGAATCGCTGAATTAGCCGTTAAGTTGGCGTGACACTCTAAAATGATGTTAATATCCGGTCCAACAGCATGCCGAATTGCTTTTAAACGACTGTAGTAATCATTTATCATGGAGTTGGTTAGCAGACCATGAGTAGCGCGAGCAATTTTTCCTGACCCTTGGATCATAAACGGATCAATTTTAATAGTGGTATAACCTTGATTGACAACTTTCTTTGCGACTTGCGCATATTCTGCCGGCGTTTTCAAAAAGCGGACTTTGGTGTCCCAATCGAATTGGATTTGACTGGCATACGCTGAAATTTTGTCACGAGTTTTGCCGCCTAATAATTGATAAACCGGGACGTTAAGAAGTTTCCCCTTAATGTCCCAAAGTGCGGTATCAATGGCACTAACTGCGGCGTAGAAGACAACATCGCCGCCCTTTGCCCAAAAGGTAGTTTGATAAAAGTCAGCCCAAATTTTTTCACTTTGAAGTGGATCGCGATCAATAATGACCTTTGAAAGATCACTAAGGGTGCCAACCATTCCTTCATTGATACGACCATAAGCCAGACCGGATTCACCAAAACCTTGGATTCCTTTATCGGTATTAACTCGGATCACAATCGGATGCCAAGCCGGCATTAAACCAAACCATCTCAATTGAAAGATATCAATACTTGTAATTTTCATGATGTTTGACTCCAATTAGGTTAATTTTGCAACATTAGGTCTGCAAGTGTTTCTGGCGCGATATTTCCAATCGCTTTTTTTAGATCAAGAGGATCTAGAGCTTGAATTAAGGCAGCTTGATTAAAATTGGTTTGATCCAACTGGAATTCTATTTTCTCTAGATTTCCAGACACTTGAAGAAAGTCCCCAAATATTTTAGGATGCTTCACTTTTTGATTTTGGACTGAGAAACCTATTTCAATAGTCCCAATACCTTCAAAGTAACGCTCTCGATAATATTGGAAATGATTGTCAGGACCATATATCCAATTATGGGTTGCGTATTTTTGATTTGCTAATTCAGAAATTTCCTGCCAATCATTCTTTGTGAGTTGGTAGGTTGGAATTTTTGTGATGTCCGAAGTATTAAAAGCTGTCGTCAGAATCATATTTTCCAATTGATCGAAGGTGATTTGGGAAAATGCCGGCTTAAAGAATTGTCGAATATTAGTTACTCGACTATGAACTGATTTTACGCCCTTGGCCTGCAATTTAACTTTTGAGGGTGTTAACGCTTCATTGGCATTATCCAAGTTGACATTAATCATCAACGTTCCTCCGTAGGAAACCCGATGACCGGTTTTAGACGCGGACATACCCGAGAATTTCCTGCCGTTAACTGTTAAATCATTGCGACCATTTTTAACTGCATCCACACCTAAGTGATGAAGCGTGTCTATGATGGGTTGGGCATATTTGCCGAATTGTGGTTTTTGAACGGTTGCTTCTGTATCAATATAGCAATAAGTGAGGTTTCCCGGATCAACGTAAACTGCGCCACCGCCGGAGTTTCTTCGAACCAGATCGATACCATGAGACTTTAAAAATGACATGTTTACCTCAGCTTCAACGTTTTGATGAACGCCACAAATAACTATTGGTTTTTGTGGATGATAAAAATAGAACAGTTTATCAGAAAATCTGGTATTTTTTTCTAAAAATTCAGGGAAAGCCTGTTCAACCGCAGACTGTTTTAAATAGTCTTTTCCTAAAGAAGT
>NZ_JAXGWW010000234.1:0-3256 GCF_040773105.1 Lentilactobacillus sp. | reverse complement strand
AATGATAAGCCTGTTATAGCTCATGATTTAATTTATTATTTGTTTTACGAATTGACTTCGCAAATGTTTGGCTCCGATTAAAAATCGAAGCGCCCTGCACATTTGTTTGTCGAAAATTTTGTTCAGTTTTCAAAGGTCT
Organism: Lentilactobacillus sp.; assembly: GCF_040773105.1. Classification (NCBI taxonomy): domain Bacteria; kingdom Bacillati; phylum Bacillota; class Bacilli; order Lactobacillales; family Lactobacillaceae; genus Lentilactobacillus; species Lentilactobacillus sp. The sequence goes on along the minus strand of NZ_JAXGWW010000234.1, from coordinate 3,117 downwards.
ACATGTGAAACACAAACATTTTAGATGAATGAGCTAAAATTGTTCGGCTATTCAAATCCTTGTGTTCCTTGCTTCTAACAGCAAAAACAATTATATAACAGCTAATCTTTCAAGTCAACAAAAACTTTTAAATTAGTAATTGGTATATGTGTTCTTGGTAACGAAGCAACGAGTAATATACTATCAGGTATTTAGAGTCAGGTCAACAACTAATTGCAAAAAATTGAAAATTTGTGCGATTTTGAAATCTTAAAGATTGTTAACACCGAGACAAAACCTCACCATTCCGTTCTTTGAGCCTGTATACTATCAACTGAAAACTCTTGAAAGGAAGCTGTTGACCATTGGATAAAATCGTAATTATAGATGCAAAGCGAACCGCGATTGGCAAATTAAACGGCACTTTATCGTCATTAACAGCCGAACAGCTTGGCACATCGGTGACATCCGCATTGCTAAAAAGCACCGCCATTCAACCCGATCAAATTGACCACGTCATTTTTGGCAATGCCATTCAAGCAGGCAACGGCCAAAATATTGCGCGCCAAATCGAACTCAATAGTGGCATTCCCGAAAATAAAACGGCTTACACCGTCAACCAAGTCTGCGGATCCGGCTTGCAGGCAATCCATCAAGCATACACGTCTCTTCTATTAGGAGAAACAACCACGGTGATTGCCGGTGGGACGGAGAGCATGTCCAACGTTCCTTACCTCAACATGTCTCAACGAAAAGCAACCAAATTCGGCCCAGTCACTTTGTACGACGGTTTGCAGCGTGATGGCTTAACGGATTCCTCGACTGACCAACCAATGGGCATGACCGCAGAAAATGTTGCCGATGAATATCACGTCTCACGACACGAACAAGATCTGTTTGCCCTGCGTTCCCACCAACGAGCCGCAGCTGCTATCAAACAAAATTACTTTGCGGATGAAATTATCCCGCTGACGATTCCACAACCAAAATCAAAAGCGCCACTCACAATCACCACAGATGAGTCCGTTCGTTTCGATACCAATATGGAAAAATTAGCAAACCTCCGGCCGGCATTCAAAGCGGACGGAACCGTTACTGCTGGCAACAGCGCCCCCCTCAACGATGGTGCTTCGGCGTTATTGCTGACGACAGCCAATCACGCCGATTCTTTGGACGTCAAACCAGTCGCAGAAATTTTGGGATACGCTGAGTGCGGAATCGATCCGAACGTGATGGGATACGCCCCTTACTTGGCAATCAACAAGCTACTACAAAAATTAGAAATGACAACGGATGACATCGATCTTTTTGAGGTTAATGAAGCCTTTGCCTCTCAATCAGTTGCGGTTATCCGCGATCTCGATATTTCACTGGAGAAAGTCAATATCAACGGAGGCGCCATTGCGCTTGGCCATCCTCTGGGAGACTCCGGTGCTCGAATCGTGACGACGCTCATCCACAACTTAAAACGCACCCACCAAGAATTTGGAATTGCCGCTTTATGTATGGGCGGCGGCATGGGATCAGCCCTAGCCGTTAAGCTCATCTAAAAAATAGGCCTTTGAACGACGCAATGATGCTCGCTCAAGGGCCTATTTTTAATTTACTAAATTTTCACACGTTCGGCATCAGGCAAATGTTCGGCAAATGAACTTTGGTAAAGCCAATAATAAAGTCGTTTTGTGGCTTTAGACATCTTCGCATAATCGGGATTAATGGATTTAACTTCCGGATAAACGCGCATCAAGTGGCTAAACGCACTAAAAGTTCCAGCATGTGACATGCCATCATAATCTTTTTGACCACGTTCAACAAGGCCCATCAATTGATCCATCTGATAACGGGCCAACTTGTCAATATAATCCAAAATCGTCGGTTCAACTTGAAAATTCGGCTTAACCACGCCACGAGGCTTGGTATATGCCGCTGTTTTAACCTGATCCAGCAACTGATTACGAATCAGGGAGTACTTCGTCATTAGAGGTTCAAGGAAAGTTGCCTGAATAATTTGATGGGTGGTTTCAAAGATGCCATAGTTAATCTTAATCGTTTCGCCACGGTCATTGACAACCTGACGATCATTTTCCAACACGTAGCTAAAACGCATCTGATAATCCTGGTGCTGCGCATTCCTGGCACTGCCGGCATTGCTTAGGTTTAAAATTGGCAACTTCTCAGCCAGCACAGCCCCGGATTTGGGGAGCCCCAGGTAGTCGGCAATCTCAGATAAGTGGGCGCCCGTCTGCTTCATGACAGTGTCTTCGTCGGTCGCTGTGGTTACCGGAGCGCCAATTAAGTCGGGATTCTTGATACTAAAATAATCAAAAATCAGTCCATACAGGCCCAATGACGCCAATGAATCAATCATCCCAGAAACCGTATGGTTCACAAATAGGTTCACGTCGTCAGTTAAGGTCGTCTCCCCTAAGTTTTCCAACATCATTTTCGGTAAATCATGTTCATGGCTAAAATCATCTTCATTATACGAATAATTTCCGAGCAGCGGCTGAGTTGCATCCCCGACCGCATGATTCGCCAAATAACCATCACTGATTTCTTTTGAAATGCCAGAGGCAATCTGTTCATCGGTCACCGAAGCTTGAGTGGATTCATTATTAATGGTTCGAGTCGGCGACGTCGCGCTCATATACGCATTCACATGGTTAAACCAATCGTTGACCAAGGCATTTTTTTGATCCTGGTTCAGCTGTTCAAGAGACGAATTAATCCGATAAACGACTCCGCCTGCACCAGCAATTGCCCGGACAAATTGAATCACCGCAGTCTTGTAGCCAACGATAAATTTAGCTTCGTCGGAAGTTTGGCTTAAATATTCCGAAAAGTGCACCCCGGCGGCCCGATTAATAACTGAGCGATCGGTATCGCCAGTCGCCCACAATGACATATAGTTAAATTGATCAATGGTTACGTTCTTAAGATCTTTAACGGCAACCAAATACCCCATTTGAATTGCCTTGGATACTTTAAATTCAGCAAGCGAGATACTTGGCTGCAACGGGCGGGGTAAAAACGATCGTAGTCCTCTGGCGATTCGTTCAGAATAAATCGAACTCTTGGCATATGTATTTTCACCAAGCACCTTGGATGTCATTAAGCCCAGCATACTGAATAATTTTT
>NZ_JAXGWW010000233.1:0-3272 GCF_040773105.1 Lentilactobacillus sp. | reverse complement strand
TTATCTAAGATGCCCGTCAATAGATCAACCGATTCCAAAAAGCTGAAAATAATGACTGGCTTGTAAACATTCATTTCAAAATTGCCTTGGCTGGCGGCGACAGTAATTGTGGTGTCATTTCCCATCACACGAGTTGCAGCCATCGTCATTGCCTCTGCCTGGGTCGGATTCACTTTGCCCGGCATGATTGACGATCCCGGTTCGTTGGCAGGAATACTTAATTCACCATAGCCGGCCCGGGGGCCACTAGCCAAAAAGCGGATGTCGTTGGCAATTTTTAACAGATCGGCCGCAAGGGTTCGAATGGTGCCGTGAGTTGCGACGAGACCTGAATGGTTAGCAAGACCGTAGAACTTGTTTTGCTGTTTAAATGGTAGTGCATATTCCGTACTAAGGGTCGTAACCATGGCATCGGCATAGTCCGAAGTTGTGTTAAGCCCTGTTCCAACAGCGGTTCCGCCAATCGGAAGTTCCAATAGTGATTGACCGGTTTCTTCAATAAAGTGCAAATCGTGTTCCAAGGCACTGACCCAACCGCTGATTTCCTGACCAAATGTGATCGGGGTGGCATCTTGTAAATGAGTTCGGCCGATTTTAACGACATCCCAATACTCACTCTGCTTCTGTTTGAGAACTGCAATCAAGTGTTCGATTTGCGGTTTGAGCTTAAGGGTTGCCAGCGTTGCCGCAATATTCATTGCCGTTGGGAAGGTGTCGTTAGAACTTTGGGAATGGTTGACGTCATCGTTAGGCAATATTTCGATGGCAGGATCCAATTGTTTGCAGAGGTTGGCGATAACTTCATTCACATTCATGTTGGTTTGCGTTCCAGAGCCGGTTTGGTAGACATGAAGTGGGAAATCGGCCATTAAATCGGGATCGTTTAGTGATAAAAGTTTACGACAAGCAGTCTCGATTAGGTCGGCTTTGTTAGTCGCCAAAGTTTCTTGGGATTGGTTGACTTGGGCAGCTGCCGCTTTAATAGTCAGTAATGCGCGAATAACCTGAACCGGCATTTTTGGGCCAGTCGGGAAATTATGGCGGCTCCGTTCAGTTTGCGGTCCCCAGAGTGCGTCTTTTGGCACCTTCACGTTTCCTAAAGTATCTGCTTCAATTCGATATTCAGTCATATGTCCCTCCGATTAATACTTGGGTTCCCACTGGGCGTTGTGAATTGCATCGGAAACCGAATCGATTTGTTTTTGATTTAGTTTCTGATCGACTGCGCTTTGGGCAACTGCTTTGGCAACTGTATCCGAAAATTGGTTGAGCTTTGAAACGGGTGGAAGAACTGCGGCACCAGGCTGGTTCGGATCGACAATGCCACCTAGTGAATGGGCAGCTGCCGAAATCATTTGATCATTTAAGACAGCGGCCGAACTGGCAATGGCGCCAAGCCCCAGCCCCGGATAAATTAAGGCGTTGTTCGCCTGGCCGATTTCATAGGTGACACCCTTATAGTCAACGGCAGCCGATGGGACGCCCGTGGCGATTAGGCCCTTGCCGTCGGTCCATTTGATCAAGTCAGCAGCCGTTGCTTCCATCAGCTTGGTTGGATTTGAGATTGGAAAAATAATCGGCCGTTCAGTGTGGGCGGCCATTTCTTTAATGACGGCTTCAGTGAAGGTTCCGGGTTGTGTTGAAGTGCCGACCATAATGGTTGGATGAACGGCTTTGACAACTGCAAGCAGATCGGTCAGTTCATCAGGGGTTTCGAACTCATCACGTGAGCGGGCAAACGGCTTTTGTTCCGGAGTTAGGTCGGGCGTATCCGTGAACAGTAGACCCTGCTTATCAACCAGGTAAAAGTGTTTTTTGGCTTCGTCGGGAGATAGGCCGGCAGCAACCATTTCGTTAAAGATTCGCATGGTGATTCCAGCACCGGCTGTCCCGGCACCAAAGCATAAGTATTTTTGATCAATGATTTTTTGCTTGGAAATGTTTAAAGCACCAATAATTCCGGCCAGAACAATAATTCCGGTTCCTTGAATATCATCGTTGAATACCAGTTGGAGGTCCTTATAGCGATTCAAAATTTTGGCGGCGTTTGAGCGGCCAAAGTCTTCAAAGTGAAGATAAACATCTGGGAACAACTTTTCGACGGCAGCAACAAACTTATCAATATAAGAATCGTACTGTTCACCTCGAACCCGGTGCTGTTTCAGCCCAAGATAGAGTGGATTTTCAAGCAGTGACTCATTGTTGGTTCCGGCATCAATGACAACTGGCAGCACTTGACTCGGATCGATTCCGGCAGCAGCTGTGTACACCATCAGCTTACCAACGGTGATATCGACACCTTGGGTACCCCAATCGCCAATGCCGAGAATTCCTTCGCCATCGGTCACACAAAGTAGTTTGATGTCCCGGCCCTCGGCGGCATTTTTTAAGCTTTCTTCAATTGAATCGGGGTCTTCGATGGAAAGGAAGGCAGCGTTTTGTGGCTGGATAAATAGTTGACTGTAATTTTCAACAGTCGTCGCAATTGTGGGATCGTATACAATTGGCATGAACTCTGCGACGTGTTGTGAGAATACTTTGAAGAACAGAACCCGATTTTCGTTGAAGATACTCATTAGAAAAACGCGTTTTTCTAACGCTGACGGTTTGGTTTGGTACTGCTGATAAACTTGGGTTGCCTGTTCGTCTAAAGTTTGAACTTTCGGGGGCAACATGCCGATAATCCCCAATTGTTGGCGCTCAGCTTGTGTAAACCCTGTTCCCTTATTTTTAAAGGGGTCGTTCAAAATCGAATTTGTCATTTCAATTATCCTCTCCCATGAATATAGATTATTAATAACTTTCATTCTAACTTATAACCGTACCTTCTGGAAGTTGAAATCGATTATATTGCGATTCATGGTTCAAAATGCCGGTAAATTTTACCAGATTGAAAGGTTTTTGTAGAAAAATGACTTTGACATGGCGTCAATTATGAGTTATATTATATGCAAATTTTAATTGTTTTATAATATTAACGAATGTGGTAGGTGGAATAATGAAAAAAATTTTGGCGTATAACATTTTAGGTTATGAGAAAGAATTCGTGTTGGAGTGGGCAGCTGAGCACCCAGACGTACAAGTAGATTTTAATTCCGTGGAACTCCATGACGATACTGTTGATTTGGCAAAGAGCTATGACGGCATTGATTATCGTCAACGCAGTAAGCTCAGCGGAACGCCGGATCTGTATCGCAAACTGCACGAATTTGGTATTACCCAACTTGCATTACGTTCGGCTGGTGTTGATTCCTGTAACCTGAAATGGGCCA
>NZ_JAXGWW010000232.1:0-3289 GCF_040773105.1 Lentilactobacillus sp. | reverse complement strand
CTGTATTATCGAAAGCAGTCGGCTAACTATGCCGAACTTGCTAAGAAGAGTAAGCCGTTTGATCTGACCAGCATTAAAAAGATCTTTACGATGATTGCTTACGAATCAATTCCCTTCGTTATCGTCGGCTCGGGAATTACTTTGAGTCAGTTGATTGACCAGTTGTTTTTCAAACAGGTGATGGAAGGCGTTCAACATTTTTCGGCGGAATACACGCAATACATTTACACATTATTTTCAGCGAACCCAACCAAAATCACGACGGTTGTTGTCTCTCTGGCCTTGGCGGTGGCTGAAACCACGTTGCCGTTGCTTGCAAACAGTCAGGCTTCCAAAAAGTCCGATGTCGGTGATCTGATTTTTCAAAATGTGAACATGCTGATGTTTGTGTTGCTGCCAGTCGTCACGATCCTGTGTGGACTGTCGTATGAAACCAACGGCATTTTCTTCTCGTTTAGTGTGTTGGGAGGCAAATATCTGGCCGCTAATATTCTCCAGAGTTTAATGCTTGGGTTTGCGATCAACGGGTTAACCCTGTTGCAGGCACTCCACTATAGTAAAAAAGCAATGTATTAATTAGTGGTCGGATTAGTTACCAAGCTGTTGTTCCAAATTCCATTAGTGATTCTGCTTCAGGGATTTGGTGCGATTATCTCGACAGCCATTGGTTTTGGGCTTATTTGTCTGTTGAGTTATGGGGAAATTATGTACGAGTTTCACGTCCCGTTTGGCAAGCTCAAGGTTAGTTTACTCGTGAACATCGTGTTCTTCGCTATCGTGATGGGACTAACTTCGGGAATTCACCAGGTTATGATGCCAAGCCGACTGATTCCGGCATTTTTGTACTGTGTCGTATTCGGGCTGGCGGCACTGGCAATTTACATCTTTATGGCGAACCGGACTGGTTTGTCAGCAACGATGTTCGAACATAAATTAGGATATAAATACTTTAGATATAAGCATTTCCAATAAATGATTCGTTTTCTTCGTATTTATGATTTGAGGAGACGGCAAAATAAGATTGATTAATATTCAAATATAGAATATTTTGCTATAATTGAACATAGAAGATGTAAAGTTTGACGTTATAACGGAAGCGATTAAGTCACTGGATACGAGTCACTTTATTTTTGATTGGACTTCTCCATTTCCTAATGAAGTCGTCATTGGGGCCTTTATTAAGGCTGAGTTAGTTGCGGTAATTGGATTTATTCGACAGTATGACAATTTAAATAATTATGTGGTCAATCTTGAAGTTAGATTTGAATACCGAGGCTTGGGTTTGGGAGCTGCTCTTTTAGCGATTATTATGCAAGACGAATTTCTTCAACCAGGATTTGATGGCTTTGTAAGTTTGACGACAAAAACTGATGGAACAGAAAATTTTTATTTCCACCTGGGTGCTAAGAAAAGTTCCAGTCAGAACTTATACTTTGATACTCAGGCGAGTTTGCTGGCAATTAAAAAGTACTTTCCGAGGGATGGTGTTTGATATGACCAAAGATGAAATCATTCAAAAGTTGGCAGACTTAAATGCAGTGATCGATAAACAGCCACGGGATACGGCGGAATTTCACGAAGCCTCCACAGAAATGTCCCGGTTGACTTTTGGGACGATTGGCATGCGTGAAGTGGCTTTTATCGTTGATGCATTGGGAAGACCGCTAACAAATCCTGAACTGGCCGATCTCATCATTGCCAGTGAAGCTCACCGGCCACTGAACTCGGTTATTTCACTGCCTGCAGAAGCTGACGCTGCCTACACGATTAAATATCGGCGTAAGCAGGCGGGAATGACGCAGGTTGACCTGGCTAAAAAAATTGGAATAGAGCAAAGCCAACTGGCAAAGATTGAAAATGGTCAGTTGAGGGTTGGCTTGAACCTCCTGCAACGGGCAATGACGGTCTTTGGAACATCGTATATAGTTAAAGCATTATGAATTTCAACAAAAACGGCTGAAGCAAATTTCCATGCTTCAGCCGTTTTTTGTAGGCTTGTTGTATTCATTATTGTGATCTGAGCCCGATCGCATATCACGACAGACGCTGCAGTGTTTCGTACCGGTTTTCAATGTTAAACGGTAAGCACTTAATGATTTTCATGTCCAGTTGACAATTCGTGTGGAAATAACCACTCAGATTTTTGGAATTATTTTTGATCCAGGCTAACTGGGTATTTAAGAGCTGGTTCAAACCCTTGGCGGTGTTTCCGGACATTAAGCCAAGACGGATATTCTCGGAAGTTCCACTCAACAAGCTGTACGCAGCCGGTTTTCCGCCATCATCCAGTAATACAGACGGTGCATCTAAAACTACTTTGTCAGAAATAAGTGCCTGCCAATCGGCTAGAGGAATGGCAATCGCAGGTCGTAGCGCTGCTGTCCTTGATAGTCGTTGAGGCTTTGTTTAAGAACGCGCTCAAGTAAATTTGGCTGAGTCATGAGTTGGTTAAAGGATAGAATGCGATTTTTGTTCAGCTGTACAGTTTGCTTGAGGTTGAGTTGATCAGTTGCCAACTCCGCTGTCAGCACGGTGTCTACCAACCGAAACCGCTTGGTCTGTAGCCATTGGTTAAAGGGATGCTGCGGGGCGTAATCACGAGTGATCATTTGGTTATTAGAAAATTTCCAAGCTAATTTTTCGATGTCACTCAATATCCGCGGAAATAAAATGGTCTGCTCAGTTGCTTTTGGATCGACATAAACCGCAAAATTCAGCGTTGTTGGGTGCAGCTTATTATGCCAGAAGACCGACGTCGCATCGATTCGACCGTGGGGATGATAGACCTTGACGTTATCGGGATAGGTTCGCATGGCCATGAAGATTTCATGCTCGTTTGCGGGCGCTTGCGGAATAAATTCTGTTTTGTTTGGAAGAATGGGAGACATGAGACAACCTCGATTTACTTAAATGGATGATCAGCGAGTAGTTTCGTATAAAATGAAATTTCGTGAAAGGCCTCTTTTAGGCGCTGTTCAAAATGATCACGATTTGCCGCGTCAGCAATCAGTTGACCATCCGGTGTAAAGGTATCACTGGCATTCCATAATAGTACCGGTGTCGGGAGCACAATCATTTGCAGCATCTGCAGAATTTCCACGAATGATTCTGCTGCCAACATTCCGCCGTCACTGTAATAGGAATACGAAATAATCTGGACAGGCTTACGTTTAACTTCACCACCAACGTAATCCAGGGCGTTTTTAAGTGCCCCAGGAATTGCATGGTCGTATTCGGGTGTTAAGAAGACATAACCGTCATCGCTTGACAGTTGATTGAGCCAACGCTG
>NZ_JAXGWW010000231.1:0-3290 GCF_040773105.1 Lentilactobacillus sp. | reverse complement strand
TTTACCTTTGTGTGATCCAATGTAAAACTTTCAACTTTTGCCATAATGTCATCAATCTCCCTAGATAAAGTATTTAATTTATTTTTAATGCTGTAAATTGGTTTGCCATTTTAGATGCAAAAAAGCATTCGCCCCTCGCATCAGAATTAATCTGACGGAGGGGCGAATGCTTCGCTTTACCACCCTGAATTTGTATTGCTTTCACAAACAATACCTCTGAAAGTACCAGACATCGATACTCGGCGATGTAACGGTCGCACCCGGAATTCAAGCGTTAACTTGAAGTCGCTATTCAGAGTTCATCTTCGTTAACTCGCAGGCCATCCTTTTTCACCAACCGGATTCTCTAAGGGCCCGTTCATTAAGTACTCTTCTCTTCAGAGCTTTAATTTACTAGCATTAAAATTTAGTGATAATACTAGTCGTTATTTTAATAATTGTCAACCATTCTGGAAAAATAACTTATTTTTCTGGAGATAAACCTTTGACTAAGAACTCGACGGCTTGGTCGATGATGTGTTCCAAATCGAACTTGCGATCGAACAAAACCATTTGGGCACCATAGCCGGCTCCGATTGAAAGGACGTACTCCATGATACGCGGGGTGTCCCAGTCAACCAATAGGTGCTGCTTTTTTAACTCGTCGAGAACAACAGGGATGGTGTTGGTCAAAACATCTTTCACCGGGCCAATCAATTCGGCCAGTAATGTTTGGTCATTAACCGCCTGCATGAAAAGAATTTTGATGACCTGCTTGTTTTCAGCTCCAAACGTGAGTCGATTCATGAGAGTCGGTTTTAAGAAATCAGCCAAGCTGTCATATTTGAACTGACGAATATCTTCAGCGAATTCTTTTGCGGCTCTGGGGATGGTTTTGGAAAACAGTGGTTGGACAACGGCATGGAGTAGTTGATCCTTTGTTTTAAAACGTTTGTAGACCGTTCCTTGACTAACGCCGGCTTTTTCCGCGATGTCTGCCGTCGTCGTTGACTCAAACCCCTTGGAGGCAAAGAGTTCCAAGCAGGCTTTAAGAACCTGCTTTTGTTTTTGCGGTAAATCCGTCGCCGAGTCGATATCTTCCGAATAAAATGATTCAATTGGCGTTGAAGACATGCTACTCACCTACACTTTCCGATACTTACGCATCCCGATCATGTTCAAGACAACAAACACTACTAAGAAGATTAGTATAGCAGAAAATTGTGGCATGACTGCAGATAAACTGGCTTGTTTTTGAATCACATCGGTTAATGCGCTGGCACCATAGTAAAGCGGCATGATGTGGGCAATGACTTGCAGCCAACCGGCCATGTTTGCGACCGGGATCAACCCGGAGAAGAAGATTTGGGGAATGACGACAATTGGGATGAATTGGACCATCTGAAATTCCGAAGCAGCAAACGTCGAGACAAACAACCCCATCGAAAGCGCCACGAGTGCCAGTGCAAAACAGATCAGCAGGACGACCCAGATACTGCCGAGAATTTCAATTCCCAGTACATAGATACAAAACAGTGTGATGACAGCTGTTTGAATAATCGCCACGACACCGTAACCGGTCAGGTAGCCATAGATGACCTCGCTGCGCTTAACCGGGGTTGCCAGCAAGCGGTCCAGGGTTCGGGAGTTTCGTTCGTTTAACAGCGAGATTCCAGAAATTAAGAAGACAAAGAAGAAAACCATGAAGCCGAGAAAGACCGGTAGCATTGTCGTAAAGAACGACGAGTTGCTTTTACCGTAGAGGTAGTGTTGGCTTAATTTTAAATTAGTTGGTTTTGAAGCGTTTTGAGGGACTGCAGCCGCCGGAATTCGACTTCCAATTGAGGCCGGCAGCTGTTTTTTAATTTGCTGAAGGGCCGTTTGCATTTTGATCAAGCCGGCCTTTGACTTTTTGGTGGCCGTCACCAGTTGTTTCATCTGAACTTTAACCAACGCCATTTGAACTGATTTCTTGATGATGGCGGTTTTATTTTGATCGGCGTTTTGGTACGTGACGATGAGCTTGCCATTTTCTTTTTTGATGAAGCCGGCGTAGTCCTTATCTCGGATGACTTTTTTAGCCGAGACGTCGCTACTCATCTCGTGGGTCTTGAGATGTTTATTGTCGATTGCTCGAATAACAGAACTTGAGACGTTATATGTGCCGACATCGGCGACCGTATTGGTGTTTGATTGGAAGAGAAAATACATCAATGACAGGATGAACAGTGGGGCGATAAACATCAGCGCCAGCGTCCGCTTGTCACGAAGCATTTCAACGAAAATTCGTTTAGTGATTGTCAGTATTCGCATTTGATTTCCCCGCTTTCAAGAAGACTTGTTCCAAATTATCAACGTTAAATTGCTGTTCAAGGCTGCTTGGAGATCCGTGAGTAATGACGTGACCTTCTCGAATCATCAACAGTTCATCACACTCGGCAGCGTCTTCCATGACGTGGGTGGTGATGATAATTGACTTGCCGTCCTCAGCGTATTTGCGAAGCTCATCCCAAATCTGGCGGCGAAGTTCCGGGTCAATTCCGACGGTCGGCTCATCCAAGACGAGCAGTTCGGGGTCTTGAATCAGACTGATTGCCAGCGATAATCGCCGCTTCATTCCACCGGAGTAATTGCTGACCCGTTTGTCTAAATCTTGATTCAGATTGACAATGCCGGCAGTATAGTCGATGCGTTTCTTAAGCTGGTCTTTTTGAACCCCAAATAATTGCGCGAAGAACTTGAGATTTTCCAGGCCGGTCAAGTTATTGTACAAGGCGTCTTCTTGAGCCATAAAGCCAATCCGCTGCAACACTTTTCGGTTCGGCATCGGTTGGCCAAAAACGGTCACATCGCCATCGTCCGGTTCTTCCATTCCCATAATATTTTTAATAATCGTGGTTTTTCCAGCTCCCGATGGCCCAATTAACCCCAAAATCTCGTGGGTCGAAGCGGTTAAATTAACATCGTGTAAAATTCGCTTGTGGTTAAAGCTTTTATTAACGTGTGAAACTGTCACAACTGCGTCCATAAGCTGATCCTCCTTTTGTGAGTGAGTGCTAACTCATTTATAGTTCAAGTATACATCAGAAAAAGTGAGTGTCAACTCACAAATTGCATTTTTTTCAAGCCTCACGTATAATGACAATAAAATTAAGTCCTTTAAATAGTCCAGAGAGTCTGTCAAGGAAGCCATTAATGATGTTGTTTTTTACCAGCGATAGTCTGGATTAAAATGCGCTTTGACTCGGATAGAGTTGGAGTGCATTTTTGTTTGAGGGATGACTTAAATGAGTAGAGGAGATTATCTTCAT
>NZ_JAXGWW010000230.1:0-3299 GCF_040773105.1 Lentilactobacillus sp. | reverse complement strand
GACGTCGCCAAATTGGCCGATATTGATAAGTTTATCAAGAGCTTACCTGATCAAATGAAGACCCAAGTCGGCGAGCGCGGAATCCGATTGTCCGGCTGCCAAAAGCAACGGATTGCAATTGCCAGAGCGTTACTGAAAAATGCCCAGATTGTTGTCTTGGATGAAGCAACTGCTTCGCTGGACAATGAGTCGGAAAAGACGATCCAACATGCCTTGGAAAACCTGATGGAACAACGGACATCATTGGTCATTGCCCACAGGTTATCGACCATTCATAATGCGGACCAAATTTTGGTGGTAGATGATGGCAAGATTGTTGAACGGGGCACGCACGATGAGTTGATGAAGGAAAACGGCTACTACAAGCAATTGTACGAGGCCCAATTCGAATAGCGTGAATTTTTGTGCTTAATAGTTATATACGTAAATTAGATGCGTTGCATTTAAACAAATATATGAAAAGAAATTTGTTGCTGAATCATTTGTTAATGATGAGGCCCAAAAACAAAACCAGTTTTGTTTTTGGGCCTTTTAGTATAAACTAATCTTAAATACAGAAAACAGGTGAACAAAATGAAGACGATTTATGATTACAAAGAAACCGAAATGAGCGGCAAGACCATTGATTTAAGTGCCTTTAAAAATAAGGTCCTTGTGATTGTGAATACTGCCAGCAAATGTGGCCTGGCCCCTCAACTTGAGGGCTTGGAAAAATTGTATAAAAAGTACAAGGACGACGGCCTGGTCATTTTGGGCCTGCCTTCCAACCAATTTCATCAAGAGTTGGATACCGATGAGGAAGCTGACGACTACTGCCGCATTCACTACGGCGTCACCTTTCTAATGACTCAGCGGGTTGCGGTCAATGGTGCCAATGAAGATCCGTTGTTTACCCATCTTAAAGAACAATCCGGCCATGGCAAGATTAAATGGAACTATACGAAGTTTCTCATTGGCAAAGATGGCACACTGATTCACCGATTCGCACCGATTACCAAGCCTGAGTCGATGGAAGAAGACATCTACGCCGCACTTAGCAAGAAAAATGTTGTCTAAAAAGAAGGTGGGAAGTTGAATTCAACTTACTTTAAAGCCACCATTCGAGAAATCACTTACGCTTGGGGTAAGTTTATTTCGATTGTCCTAATTATCATGCTTGGTTCCTTGCTGTATGTCGGGATTCGGGCAACGGGCCCTGATCTGGATCATTCAGCCGACACCTATTTTACCCAGCAGCACCTTGGTGATCTCAACGTCACTTCGACGCTTGGATTGACGCATAAAGACCTTGACCTGATTCAAAACTCCCAACACGTTCAAACCGCCGAAGCCAGTCACATGGTGACGGTTAAAAAATCGCAAAGCCAAGTGGTCCAGATTTATTCATATTCAAAAACAGCTCAGTTAAACAAGCTCAAAGTTGTTTCCGGTCATTTGCCGCGAAACGCCAACCAAATTGTCCTTGATAAGAAGGCCACTGGATATCAACTGGGTGATACTTACCGGCTGCCAAAGACGACTGGGTTACGCCATCAAACGTTTAAAGTGGTTGGCTTCGTCAATTCGCCGTTATTTGTCAGCTCGACGGATCGTGGTACCACCAACGTTGGCAGCGGTGAAGTGGATTATTTTGCTTACGCTCCCAACCAGGCGTTTAACCAGTCAGCCTACGCAACGATTGCGGTGCGCTTTGACAACACCAGCAACTTGGCTGCCGGAACCAGCAAGTACAACAAACGAGTCGACCAAGACCGAAACCGGCTGGAAGACCAACTCGCCAACCGTCCCGAACAGCGACGGCATGAAATAGTCGGACCTGCGCTGACCAAGTTCAATTCCCAGTTAGCAAAGCTCCAGCAACAGGAAAAGCAGCTAAATGCCGTTCCCAAGTCTTATCAGACCACCAGCACCAAGGCTTCAGCAGCCAAATTGAGCGCGGCCATCACCAAATTGCGGGCCGCCAAACGTGAGCTCAATCAAACGCCACAGGCGACATATCTGTATAACGATCGGACTGCCAACGTCGGCTATCAGGATTACTTTGACGAATCCAAAAGTATTGCCGCGATTGCAGTTATTTTCCCCGGCTTCTTTCTCTTTATTGCTGTCCTGATTACCTTTACCACGATTTCTCGGATGATTGAGAAGAACCGACGGGAGATTGGCCTGATGCGGGCGCTCGGCTACACCAAGGGATTTATTTCCATGAAGTACGTTATCTATTCGATTTTGGCCGGTGTGCTGGGTTCCGTTGCAGGCGGGGTGTTTGGCGCGTTGACGTTGCCTAAATTTATTTTCAGCATGCTCAGCAATAACAACTTGACTCAGTATCAAGGGGTGATTCCGTGGGCGTTTATCATTGAAGCCATTATCGCTGGCCTGATTGCGACTCTCGGGAGCGCCGCCGTGGTGCTCATCATCAATTTGCGGGAAAAGCCAACCGAGCTGATGCGCGAGCGGGCGCCCAAAGCTGGTAAACGGATTTTGCTGGAGCGGATCAAGCCGCTGTGGAATCGGATGAACTTCAATCAAAAAGTCAGTTATCGAAATCTGTTCCGTTACAAGACTCGGATGATGATGACCATTGTCGGGATTGCTGGTTGTACGGGCTTGATGCTGGCGGGATTTGGCATTCGCGATAGCGTCAACGACTTAGTGCCGGATCAGTTCAATCAAGTTCAGCACTATCAGGGAGTTGTCACGCTATCCAGTTCAAATAAGCAGATTCATGACAAAAATATCGACGCGCAGCTGCCGGCAATGGTCCAATCAATTACGGTTTCACCAACCAAAGGGACTAAGCGAAATGCCACGGTTACAATGGTCGCTCCAAAATCGACGACTCATTTTAGCAAGTATGTGACCTTAACCAACCCCAAATCGGGTCAATCAGAAAAGTTAACCGGTGAAGGCGTCATCATCACCGAAAAACTAGCCACTGATATGGCGGCCAAAAAGGGGAGTGTCCTCTCCGCTAAGTTGGGCAACAAGCTCTTCAAAGTTCGGGTTGCCGGAATCACTAAGAATTATGCCGGCCATTACCTGTATTTGACGCCCAAGTATTTTAATCAAGTTGCTACAACGCACTACACACCGACGGCCAGACTGCTCAAGCTCAAACAGGAATCGGCTACTCAGCGACACATCACCAGTCGCAATCTGCTCAAACAAAGAGGTGTACTCAACGTGACTTATCCAAGGTATGCCAGCAGTTCACTTGGCACGGTCGGCCTGAGCTCGGTTGTGCTGATCTTTATCGCATTGTCCGCCGCATTGGGGTTAGTAGTTCTCTACAACTT
>NZ_JAXGWW010000229.1:0-3305 GCF_040773105.1 Lentilactobacillus sp. | reverse complement strand
TACTCTGGCCGTTCCAATGATACGGAACATTCTTATAAGTTTTAGTTTTAACCGGCCTGTAGACCCCCGCAGCACGTGCTGAAGATGATTGGGTAACCGTCCCGAGTCCCCAATCCAAGCCACAAACCAGTAGCCATTTGGCTAATTGTTTGATCATGTTAAATCCCCCTCTTACTGAATTATTTAGCTTAAGTATACTAGGTGCTGTGCTAAAGATAAAACAAGTTGGATTAGGGATGGCACTACTCCATTTTTATCGATGTCACTACAACGGAACTTTTTGAAGAGTCGGCTCTTTTTTACTAGCTTGCTTTACAAACTACCTAAAATAAGTTATCTTACTAGTAAGCATTACATACTAGTGGGGTGATTATTTGCCAAAACAGGATATCTCAAGTCAGATGTTAAAGGGAATTCTTCAGGGATGCCTGCTGATACTAATCAGTGAAGAGCCCATGTACGGCTATTCGATTAGTCAGGCATTGACCCAATACGGTTTTCAGGATGTGCCCAAAGGGACGATTTATCCACTGTTGATCAATATGGAAAAGAAACATTTGATTGTAGGAAAAATGCGGCCGTCCAAAGAAGGACCCAAGCGGAAATACTATTACCTTACTGACGATGGTATTCTGGAAAAGAAGCGGTTTGTCAATCAATGGAACATCTTATCAAGTAATGTGAATAGTCTCATCCACAAAAGGAGTGAAGATGATGAAAGCAGTCAGTCTGATTAAAAGAAATAATGATCTCAGAAAGGAATTAACTTTAGAAAACAAGAAATATTATGAGGAGCTGATGGTGTACATCCGCGCAAATTCGACCTTTAAAAGTGAGCTGGATGTCGAGCAAATCCTGTTGGATATTCTCAATGATATTTTGGAAGCCCAATTTAACAATCAAACAGCTCAATCGTATTTTGGCAAGGATCCCAAACAGTCTGCCGATGAAATATTAAAATCACTGCCTAGAAATTATACCGAAACAATAAAGTTTGCACTTAGTATTGCCCTTGGGTATGTGATCGTATTTATGATCCCAAGTCTAACCACACCAAGTGTCAAAACCGACTTTGGGAATTTAATCATTATGGGATTTATTTCTTTTGTTCTTGCGAATGTTATTCTTTGGCTGGTTGGAAAGACTACTTATCAACAAAAGGCCACTAAATTTGTAATCAACGGACTAGCTGTCATTTTATTCGTGGTGGTTGTTGCGGGTTCAATTTTTCTCAAAACACCACTAAGTTTCGAACTGGATGGGATACTTGGAATCGCCGTGATTACGCTGGTCTTTTTATTCACAACATACCTATACATTCGGGCTTTCAAACATCAGATGCCCTGGACAATTATTTATGTTGTGATGGCGATTGATGCCGCTATCGGGATTTTTTCAAGGCTTCCGGTTATTGGTAAAATGATAACCGATCCTGTTATCCCCAAATCTAAATTACTTTGGATTGTAATTCCTGGATGCATTATTGCAGCACTTATTGGTGGTTTCGGCACATACTATTGGCTAAGTAAACACGATAATGAGTGATAACGGATGATTCAAACAGTGGCAAATAAACTGAGATTTAATGAACTCAAACTTTGAGGAGGTATTCATTATTGTTAGAGATTAGTTTACCTATTAGCGTTCTATCCTTTATTATTCTTCTAACAACAAAAATCAAAGGCATCGAGTCAATAAGCTGGTTCTGGGAACCTTTTTCATTTCAGTGGGACTCATTATTTTATCCTTTATCACTTTTCTTGGGATGCCGGTGTAATGAGGCTTAAATAACAAGATTTTTGACCACCGACAGTCCCTAATGTGCCCAAATCATCAGCACCAGCGCAACAATGGCGGGCGCCCCTTGGGTTAACAAAATTTGCTTATTAGCAGTGAGCGCCCCGAAAATTGCCGCAACGACAACAAAGCCAATGAACAGCAGCAGGGTGGGGTAGACTGCATCCACTGGGAAGGCAAATCGGCCAAGCAAAATGCCAACCCCAATGAAGCCATTGTAAAGCCCTTGATTGGCCATGCTTGTCCGGGCCTCTGGTTGCGCCAGGTAGTTGGCAGAAACATGAAACGCGTTTTGTGCCAGCTTGGATTGGTTGCCAAACATCTCCAGTCCCATGATGAAGAAGGCTTCGATGGCGACCAAAATAATAAATAGATCTGAGATTAATTTAAGCATCTGCATTCACTCCATTTTTCATTATAAGTTGATTATACGGTTATTCTCGAATATTTGGTCAAACACATTTCAAAGCAAAAACGTCCGCCGCATCTCAGAGATGCCAGCGGGCGTTTTGTATTTGGATAATCAAGTAAATTAAATTCGTTTCTTAAGTTCTTTACCCTTTTCTTCAAATCCAGGTTTGCCAAGCAAAGCGAACATGTTTTGCTTGTATGCTTCAACACCTGGTTGGTTGAATGGGTTGATGCCGTTAAGGTAACCGGAAATTGCCACTGCAACCTCGAAGAAGTAGATCAAGTAGCCCAACGTGTATGGCGTTTGGTCTGGAATGTGGACGGCCATGTTTGGCACGTTACCATCTGTGTGGGCAAGAACAACGGCGTGGAAGGCCTCCGTGTTGGTGTAGTCCATCGTGCGGCCCTCAAGATACTTCAAACCGTCAAGATTGTCGGCTTCTTTAGGAATGTCAACGTCGTGGTTTGGCTTATCAACCTTAACAACGGTTTCCATCAAGTTACGTAAGCCTTCTTGGATATATTGGCCAAGGGAATGCAAATCAGTTGAGAAGTTAGCTGATGATGGGTAAATGCCCTTTTCATCCTTACCTTCTGATTCCCCCATGAGTTGCTTCCACCATTCAGCGAAGTACATCATGTTTGGCTCATAGTTTTCCAGCAATTCGGTGGTAAAGCCCTTCCGGTATAAAATGTTTCGGTACGCAGCGTACTGGTAAGCTTCGTTCTTGGTTAAATCAGGGTCGGTGTACTCGTCTGAAGCATCTGCGGCACCCTTCATTAACTGTTCGATGTCAGCGCCGGAAACGGCGATTGGCAGTAAGCCAACGGGACTTAAGACGGAGTATCGGCCACCAATGCCGTCAGGGATGATAAATGATTCATAGCCGCTGGCGTCAGCTTCTTGGCGCAAAGCACCGTGAGCCTTGTCAGTTGTGGCGTAGATCCGCTTTTTGGCACCTTCTGCACCATATTTTTCAATGAGGCGTTCCTTAAAGATTCGGAATGCAATTGAAGGTTCCGTGGTGGTTCCTGATTTGGAAATCACGTTAACTGAGAAATCGCGGTCGCCGATCAGATTGATCAAGTCATAGACG
>NZ_JAXGWW010000228.1:0-3324 GCF_040773105.1 Lentilactobacillus sp. | reverse complement strand
ATAAGGCTGCTAAACGTTGCTAGAATAACGTTTAGCAGCCTTTTTGCTGTGTCCAGAACTCATTCTGTTTGAGATCTCAGAATGTCTGCATTATCCTCATATTCAACATCAAATAAAAATAATTCAAAAATTTTTCGGATATCTATTTTGGTGGTACAAACTATGCGACTTTGACTTACCGCCTTTGTCCTTTATATTAAGCATGCCAGAAAATAATCGTCCTGATGTTTTATAGTCGGTTCACTCATTTCAAAAAATTCGGATACACTTTTACATAATTGTATGGGAGAATCTCACCAAAGCATATTTCCATCCGGTACATTGGTTGCGTGGTATCATAAAGCCAACAACTTTTAGGAGGTTCATGATGGAATTAACTGATACTGACTATGAAATTTTAAAGGCAATTTATACTGGACGCGTTTCCTCTGGGACACCCGTTAACCATTTTGTTGATTACTGTGATAACGTTATTGGCGGCGATCCAAAGCCACTGGTTGAAGCTGGTTATATCGAAACCGAACATAACGAAATTAACGGCTTAACCGAAAAGGCACCAAGGCTTATGAGGAACATGCTGCAAAGGAAGCACAAAAATAACAATCAAACAGAGGCTGAGATATGAGCATTTGCTCGTGTCCCAGCCTCTGTTTTTTATGATAACAATTTGAACCGCCTAGCCCAAATGACTTCGGGCCTGCATCTTTAATGACGATCTTTGTCCTTTTCAGCCGCGGTCGCATCGGGAATAATGACGGTAAACGTCGTTCCCTTACCTAGCTCAGATGATACCGAAATCTTGCCACCATGGGACTTTACTAACTGGTGAACGATTGCCAAACCTAGTCCAGATTCCCCATACTTACCGGTTCTCCTGGATGCGTCAGCTTTGTAATACCGTTCAAAAATATTTTTCTGCTGATCGGAAGACATGCCGATTCCGGTGTCGGCAACCTTAATGATTGTTTCGTTGTAGCCCCGCTCACCCGTAATCGTGATTGTCCCATTATTGGTAAACTGAATCCCATTGGTGACGATATTAAAGACAATTTGAACAAACCGATCGTAGTCCGCATAAATCGTCAGGTCTTTAGGCGCGTTGAGGACCAACTCGTCCCCAGATTCCTCTGCCTTGCTGGTCAGCTGATCGATGACGTTTGCCAATACCTTGGTGGCATTAAAATGACGTTTATCCAATTGAATCGAATTCGAACGGATCTTTTCGTAGTCCAAATTTTCATTTACCAGTCGAATTAGCCGTTGCGTCTCACTACTCATTAAATCAATACTCTTGGCACGTGATTCTTGTGGAATGACGTCGTACTTAATGCCCTCCAGAATGCCGGAAATCGTCGTCAGCGGCGTTCGCATCTCATGGGCAGCGTTCGCCAAGAACTCTTGACGGCGCTCCTCTTGCCGCTGAATTTCATTGTTCGCCTGTTGGAGTGACTCGGTCATGTGGTTAAAATCAACAATCAGTTCACCAATTTCGTCTTTGCCACCAGGCTTCAACCGAATCTGATAGTTGCCGTTTGACACCTGATTGGCCGCGTTACGCAATTTACTAATCCGCCGATTCAACCTGCGGGCAATAAAATAGCTGACAAACATTGAAATAATCAACGCAATAAACAAAGCCTTCAGTAGGTCCCGATTAATGCGGTCAACGTTTGAGTTAACATCGGAAATAAACGCCCCAACCGTGACGGCTGCAACCAATTTCTTTTTATAATAGTATGGTTTTAAAACTTCAATCATCGCTGGACGTGTCTTACCATTCTTGAGTTTGAAGTTTTTATTGTTAACCTTCCGAACAATTTGATTTTTACGAAGGTGCTGCCAGTCGGTCTTGGTAATCTTCGGGGCAACGCCGTTATTCGGGTAAATTACCTGGTCTTTAGGACTAAATACGGTAAAGTGGACCGCCTGGTTTTCCAATAGTGCTTCGGAATTTTTGAGCTTTTCTTCATCAAAAGTTACTTTGGCACTCTTCTTTGAATTAATCGTCAATGATTGCTGGATCAAGCTGTCGGAATACTTTTCCAAATTGCCCCAAGTCGTATCGTACACAAATGTTTTTGACATTCTACCAAACGAAAAGCCTAAGAGAAGAATTGTAAAGGCGATAACCAAAAAGAATCCCAGCAATTGCTGATAAATCATTTTCATTTTTTCTTGTCCACTTCACTATCATCGAATTTATAGCCGACCCCCCATACAGTTTGAATAATTTGCGGACCGACTTTTTCAATCTTCTGTCGTAATTTTTTAACGTGGGCGTCAACCGTTCGTTCGTCGCCGTAATACTCATAGTTCCAAACGGCTGCCAGCAGCTGCTCGCGCGAAAATACCTGACGCGGTTTTTGGGCCAACGTCTTCAGCAATTCAAACTCCTTGGGTGTCAGATCCGGAATTAATTTGTTATCCAAATAAGCTTCCCGAGTGTCGATGTTCAACTTAAAATTGTCCGTCTCAATATCCATTGCCTGCTTTGACGACTCGTCAGGAACCGCTTCTTTTTCCGGCTCCGTATGTGCCCGCCGCTGTAAGGCCTTAATTCTTGCCACCAGCGTAATTGGTGAAAATGGCTTGGTCACGTAATCGTCGGCGCCCATTTCAAATCCAAGTACTTGATCGCTGTCGGAATCTCTGGCGGTTAACATAATGATCGGGACAGTTTGTGATTTGGCCCGAATTTCTTTGGCAACCTCCATCCCATCTTTTTTGGGCAAATTCAAATCCAAGGTAATCATGTCCCAACTATCCGGATCTTCATTGAATAGGTCGATCGCTTCAATGCCATCATAAGCAAAGGTGACATCCCAGCCTTCCTTTTGGAAAAACATCTGCATCATTTCAGATACTGATTTGTTATCTTCAATCATTAACAATTTCATTTAAATTCCCACCTTTAATAACTAATTGCTTCTAAATCCCCGCGTTTCCAATGCTTTCTTAAATAATTTTGCGAAATGGATTCTAATCGTCCTGTCCAAGGATCATTATAATAATATAACTTTCTGTTGAATCCGGTTAATAGTATGTAACTGGACTTCAAGTTGTCGACGCCGGCCACCTTAATAACCACCGGTCTTCTTCGCATCAACTGTTTGTTGAGCTGGCGAAAATTAGCCCGGTTCAGGTCGCGGATCGAATGAGTTTCAGAGATGATTAACTCACTTAAATCAATGAGATGACCTGAATTTCCGTAAGATTGTTCAACCGCTTTTTTTAAAGCTGCTGCGGAAATTGAACTGCCCGAACTTCTCAGCAGCATCAAAAGCGCGGTACATTGGTTGTCAATATCTGATTGGGTCGCCTGTT
>NZ_JAXGWW010000227.1:0-3367 GCF_040773105.1 Lentilactobacillus sp. | reverse complement strand
CAAGGAGATTTCTGCTTGGAGGAGCTGTCCTAAGAAAGTGAGCGAGTCCAAGCGGTTAGCAGTCGGACTGTAAGGGGCCTCCGAGAGAAATTCCCGGTTTTGGAATTTTTGTCGGAGGTGCTTACAGGTAGACTGCTGCTTGGAG
Source organism: Lentilactobacillus sp. (assembly GCF_040773105.1). Taxonomy (NCBI): domain Bacteria; kingdom Bacillati; phylum Bacillota; class Bacilli; order Lactobacillales; family Lactobacillaceae; genus Lentilactobacillus; species Lentilactobacillus sp. Next base: position 3,222 of record NZ_JAXGWW010000227.1, on the reverse strand, counting down.
GAGCTGTCCTAAGAAAGTGAGCGAGTCCAAGCGGTTACAGGTAGACTACTGCTTGGAGACACCGCTGTTTAGCCACCACCGACGAAGGAAATTAATTCCAGTTTGTCGTTTTCGGAAATTTTAGTTGTGTCGAAATCCGCGCGGTGAATAATTTTCCCGTTTTGTTCGACAACGATATTTTCAATTGGCGCTTCGCGTTTTTTTAGGAAGTCCAGAATCGTTTCACCAACGACACCGGTTTCCTGTTTACCGTTTACCATCACCATAAAAAAAGTCCCCTTTCTTCAATGTCCGAAGAAAGAGGTTCATGGATGTTGGGTTTAACTTAAATTCGATTTACAGAAAAGAAAAGCCTTCTTTTCTGCAAAAAGAAGGTTTAAAGTCAAAATTAGATCAACATTAAATTCGCTCTTCCTTCGGCAGTCCAAACTACATCAGGTTCGATGGGTATTATCTCAGCCGTTTCCGGCACCCCAGACGAAATATTCAATTAGGCTTGAATGACTTCCAAGCTCATAGTTTATTTATAACCGCTTACAATCTGAAAGTCAAGCGAGAAATATCGCTATACTTTTTGTGAAAGTTCAATTAAACTGATGGCAAACGCAAAATACTGGAGGAAATCATTGTGAAATTGACGAATCGACCGCTTTATTTGGTGACGGATCATACAGAACTATCGGACGAGCAGTTTTTTAGCGCGATTGAACAGGGCTGTCAAAATGGGGTGGGCTTGGTTCAACTGCGACAAAAAGAAGGCACCAGCCGAGAAATTTTTGAACTCGCACAACAGGTTAAGGCCATTACTGACAAATATCGCGTCACGTTGCTGATCGACGACCGTTTGGACATTGCCCAGGCCGTGGACGCTGCCGGGGTTCATCTCGGGCAAAGTGATTTACCAGTGGACGTTGCCCGCAGTATTCTCGGACCTCGAAAAATCATTGGCGCGACTGCCAAGACATTGAAGCAGGCTAAAGCTGCCGAAGAGATGGGCGCCGATTATCTGGGTGTTGGTGCGATTTTTCCAACCACGACTCACGTGAAGACCGTTCATACATCAGTCGAAACGCTTGGCAAAATCAAGCAGGCCGTTGGCATCCCAGTTTACGCAATCGGCGGCCTCAAAGCCGATAACGTCGACGCCATCGACGGTGCTCATGTGGATGGCGTCGCAGTTGTCTCAGCGATTATGAAGGCTGAAGACCCGGCAAAGGCTTCCCGGGAGTTGCGGAATGCGGTGGAGGAGGCCATTGGGTAGGAACTACGAGGAAAAAACATGATGGCTTTTACGAGCAATTAACTTTGTGCCATAAAAAAATGAACAGCGCACTTTCGTGACTACTTTTAGTTGCTTTTTACCTCCAAGTAATATAATCTATTAATATACTTACAAAAAGTAAGCACTAGGAGGAAAAAGCATGAGCATGGTTGATGTAGATAAATTACAATTTGGCCTCGAGACGTTTGGCGATATCGTTCGAGGAGAAGACGGTGAGCTCTTGACGGCTGGCCAATCAATTCGCCAAATCGTTAAGGAAGGCGAACTGGCCGACAAATTGGGCGTCGACGTCTTTGGTGTTGGTGAGCATCATCGACCTGATTATAGTGTGTCGAGTCCAGAAATTGTTTTGGGATCGATTGCATCAGTGACTGACCGCATCAAGTTGGCTACGGCCGTAACCGTGCTAAGCTCTGATGATCCGGTTCGAGTGTATGAACGGTTCGCAACGCTTGAGGGCTTATCCGAGGGCCGCGCACAGGTCATGCTTGGCCGGGGGTCATTCACTGAATCATTCCCATTATTTGGCTATGATTTAACAGATTACGATGATTTATTCAACGAAAAATTAGAGATGTACAGCCAACTACTAAAAGAAAAGCCAATTACCTGGCACGGGAAGTTCACCCAGTCACTAAAGGATCAAGACGTTTATCCAAAGACAGATTATAACGGCATTGAAACTTACATTGGAATTGGCGGTTCGCCTGAGTCGATCATTCGAACTGCTCGGTATGGTTATAAAGTGATCTTGGCGATTATTGGTGGGCAGGCTGACAGGTTTGTGCCATATTTGAACCTGTACAAGAAAGCTGCTGAAAAATACAATATGCCCGTTCAACCAGTTGCCGTTCACTCACACGGATTTATTGCTGACGACGAGGATGAGGCGGTTGAAGTTGCCTGGAAGAACATTAAGGCAAACTTCGATCGAATTGGTCTGACCCGGGGATGGGCACCAATGAGCCGGGAGCAATTTGATGGGGAAACCAAAGTCGGTTCCTTTTACGTTGGCAATCCAGAGCATGTTGCCCAACGAATCGCGCGGACAATTAATTTGATGAACCTGGGCCGATTTGATCTTGTTTATGGTGCGGGTAACCAGACCGCTGCACAACGTGAACGGATGATTGAATTATATGGAACCAAGGTCATTCCGCGGGTTAAAGAAATTTTGTCTGAGGAGGGCTAGTCATGGCTGAAATTAAAAATGTGGGGATCCTCGGTGCTGGAAAAGTTGGTATCGTGTTGGCCCAGCTGGCACTCGCTGCCGGATACCACGTCCGGATTTCCGGTTCGGGATCGGTTGAAAAAATCGCGATGACGATTGAAACGCTGGTTCCCGGCGCGACACCGTCGACCAATCAGGGGGTTGTTTCCAAGAGTGATTTAATTATTTTGGCGATTCCACTGAGTCGGTACAAGAACATCAAGCCTAAGCTCCTCAAGGGTAAATTAGTGATTGATGCGATGAACTACTGGTGGGAGACTGACGGGATCCGCGAGGAAGTGTTGGACCCGTCCTCAACTTCCAGTGAGCAGGTACAGCAATATTTCAATAAGAGTACCGTTGTCAAGACGTTTAACCATATGGGGTACCATAACCTCCAAGAAGAGGCCAAACCAGCCGGCGCTGAGAATCGTAAAGCGCTGTTTGTGACTGGTGATAACCATGAAGCCGTGGATGAAGTGGCTAAATTTGTGGACACCATGGGCTTTGATACGGTGGTTCACTACGACATTGCGGATGGCATCATGACGGAGCCGGGCAGTGAGCTGTTTGGTGCGAGCCTGACCAAGCCAGAACTTCAGAACGTGATTGATCATTTTGATGAAACTGAATTTGGCAAGAAGATTCAGGCAGAAGAAAATTAGGCAGCATTCAGGTTAAGAGGTTGGAGCAAAACATTGAGTTTTGTTTCGACCTCTTTTTAGTTTTT
>NZ_JAXGWW010000226.1:0-3371 GCF_040773105.1 Lentilactobacillus sp. | reverse complement strand
CTGGATCACAAATAATAAGTAAGCGGAATAACCATCGTCAATTGCCCTTTCAAGAGTCTGAACGTGCTTAAGACCCCTTGTCGTGGGTGCGTCAGGAAAGGCTGCAATGCCGTGATTGGCTAACGTCACGCCTTTAACCTCCAAGAAAAACGGCCGAACATTGTCATCTTTGCCGGCAAAATCCAATCGAGAGTCCAGATACGTCACTTCAGGGGTTACTTCTTTGATCGTGTTAATTCCAGGAAGGTGAATATAGTTGGATTCCAATCCCGATTTGACCACCTTGTTGGGCGCCTGTGAATCAATATTGATCCACTGTCGATCATATTTTTTGGCGGCAACCAAATCGTAACGGGTCTTTCGTTTGGGGTTGTGGTTGTGTACCAATGCCGCGGTCACCCCGGGCTGAAGAATCGTTGTCCGGCCGGTATTTTTGACGTGAACCGTCACGACCTCACCAGTCTCGACCAATCGACAGTGTGAAATAAATCGGTTGGGCCGATCAATGAACTTTGCTAAGTGAATATTGGGATATTCCATGAGACACCTCACATTACCAGGACAGCGACAATCAAGATTGTCAACGGTCCCTTTTTTGTCCTTGTTAACAGCTCAAACATGTGCCAAAGACTAACGCTGGATAACCAACATCATCTTCTTGCACATGCGTGATTAATTACTGTTGTTTTACAGGTATAACTCGTATTATAGAGGTAATATCAAATTTGGGGGAATCAATATGTATTCATTCATGAATCAAATTCGCAATTATATCTGGCTTAAAAGTATTGCCTACATTGTTTTTGGGCTGTTTTTCCTAATTGAGCCGCACGAAACGCTCAACGTCTCAATTGATTTAATTGCCACCTTCTTCATCGTCTTTGGAATTATCAATTTAATTTCAGCCTGGTGGCAACGATCCCACAGTGAAGTTCCCGACTATAGCTTTGCAATTGGGATTACCCAACTGGTCGTGGCGGTGATCATCTGGATCCTCGCCAAACCACTATTGGCATTTCTCCCATTTATCCTGGGAATCATGTTAATCATCAGCGGTATTTCCAAGGTGCTTGATGCGTTGAACCATCGCCAGTATGTCAACGTTTCCCCGATGCCATTTGTACTCTACGGCATCCTGTTAATCCTAGTCGGAATCCTCTTGGCATTCAATCCATTCGGCACAGTGTTGATACTGCTGCAATTCTTCGGTGCCACCCTGATTGTAATGGCCATTATGGAAATTGTGACCGCTTGGAAATGGCGAGTATAAATTCCACAATTTGGCTTGTATATTATTTCACATTATCGTAAAATAATCTTGTGAATAAAACTGATGGTAGCCTATCCATTCATCAGTATTTGGTTCACAGGTGTGACGCTAAAATTTTGTACCACTAGGAGTATCGCTCTATAACCATTAAGGTTCATTGTAGATGTATGTAGTTACTCGACTGCTTTAAAGTTTCAATCTTTACTAAAGTGTGGGGGCACTTGGGCACAATGCGAATGCGTTGTGCTTTTTCTTTTTGCAAAAAATGATCATGCCATTCGTTTGTGCGTTTATACACAAAATAGTAAGATTAAGTTGGATAGGAAAGTTTGTCGGGAACTCATGAAGGGAGTGCATCGTCATGGCTCGTTTAGACAATAAAGTTGCAATTATCACCGGTGGTGCAAAGGGGATCGGGTTTGCCTGCGCAACACGGTTCGTTAAAGAAGGTGCCAAGGTTGTCGTAACCGATGTTGATGAGGAAGTAGGTCAAAAAAGTATTTATGAATTTGGCGATTCCGCGATCTTCATCAAACAGGATGTTTCCAAAGAAGCGGATTGGCAAAATGTCATTAAGAAAGCTGAAGCTCACTTTGGTCACATCGATATTCTTTTGAACAACGCGGGGATTCTGTCATTCAATAACGCTGAAGAAATCGATGAAAAGACATGGCATCAAGTCCTATCGGTGGATTTAGACGGCGTGATGTGGGGCGTCAAATTCGGAATTGCCGCAATGAAAGAAAACGGCGGGTCAATCATTAATCTGTCGTCAATCGCCGGCTTGATTGGGATTTCGAATCTCTACGCGTACAATGCTGCCAAGGGTGGTGTTAGCATGTTAACCAAATCCGCTGCCCTGTATTGTGCCGAAAAGGGCTATCCCATCCGGGTCAATTCCGTTCACCCCGGCTACGTTCACACCCCGATGGTTGATGTCTATCCGGAGATGAGAAAATCACTTGAAGCCCTCCATCCAATGGGACGTCTGGCCCAGCCGGATGAAATTGCCAACATGGTCCTTTACCTCGCATCCGACGAATCGTCGTTCTCAACTGGAAGTGAGTTTGTCGTAGATGGTGGCTATACAGCTCAATAATCACTGACAAAGTCGATGCCAAAATGACACCGACTTTTTGTATCATCATTTGTTTTCAATGCGCGACTTCAACGATGTAAGCGCAGCCAAATAATTTTCAGAAAATAATGTTACAAAATGATGAGCTAAACATTTCAAATGTAACAATCAATGTCCTATACTGAAGGTAGAGTTAAAGAAAAGGCTCGGTTTGCCACTAACAAACTTTTGATCAGCCCCATTCTATCAGCTCCAAATCAACTAACAGGAGGACATGTCATATGAAGAAAAATTTGAAGAAGATGCTGCAACGTGTATTTGCCAAAAAGCTTCAAGATGCAGGAAACTTGCAAACAAGTGAAAGTAACCGACTATTTTGGAACTCAGTTACTAAAGGACAATGAAAATGAAAGTTAAGTTAGATGGGATTATGTAGGCACCTATTTCAGATTGATTGAAATAGATGCCATTTTTGGTTCTTAAGAGGCTATTTATCGATGAGCGTATTAGATTGATTGGTCATATCAGGCTTTTCATATACCTGTTTAAACTCACGAACAAAGTCAGCCAACTTGAACGTTCCAACGGTCGTCGGTTCATTTTTCAAATCTCCATAAACCTTCTCCGAATCACGTTCAAAGACACTCATTTGGACAAACAGTTGAGCCAAGTTCTCAGGAACGCCCCTTGCAACCATCGCCTGTCGAGTCTGTTCATCAGTGATTGGCACAAAGTGAAGATCAGGCAATTCCAGGGCCTGCTTCAGTGCGTCAATCAACTCAGTGGTTGTGAATTCATCACTATATACATAATGAATTGTCTTTCCTTGTGGAACATGAAGTAGGAGCTTCTCAACAACCGCCGCAATATCCTCAGGTGCGACCCAACGACGTTTGACATCGGCTGGAATGTTGGAATAGATTGCATGCTCATTTTTAATGCTGTCCATATTTGAATACAGGTTACTATAAAAGCCAACTGGTCGAACAAAGGCAACATTCACGTTTGGCAGTGCCCGAAGCT
>NZ_JAXGWW010000225.1:0-3372 GCF_040773105.1 Lentilactobacillus sp. | reverse complement strand
TCACTGGCAAAATTAGTTGAAGTTAAATGGGATGGCCGTGATTCATCCGGTCGTTCAGCCGAAGAACAGTTACGCGACGTCAACGTTAAGGCGCATGAAATGTTGGTTCGACAATACAGTACCTTGAACCGATCGTTATTACCCGCGCTCAATCAGGTCGGAATTCGTTTGCTGAAGGTTGGCGATTTAACGCCGCAACAGTATCAATTTATTAAGGGCTACTTTCATGATGAACTGTACCCGGTTCTAACGCCCATGGCTGACGATAGTTCACGGCCATTTCCGTTCATTAATAATGATTCATTGAACTTGTCGCTTCGCTTGAATAAAAAGGGCGATGAGGACGGCAAGACCCTGTACGCAACACTTCAAGTGCCAAGCATTTTCTCCCGGGTCGTCAAGCTTCCGGGCAATGATAATGATTTTATTTTGATTGAAGATATTATTAAGCAATTTGTTGATCAACTGTTCATCAACTATACGATTAAAGAAGTTTCGATTTTCCGCGTTATCCGGGACATGGATTTGGATGTCGCCGAAGAAGACACCTCGGATTTGCTCAAGAAGGTCCAGCAACAGCTTAAATTGCGGGAACACGGTCAAGTCATTCGTTTGGAAGTCGATTCGACCATTAGCAACAAGCTGCGCAAGCGACTGGTTAAAGAGCTCCAGACAGCGGAAGATTCAGTGTATGAAGTTAATGGTCCGCTGGATCTGACATTTTTGAGCAAGCTTGCCGGCAAAGTGGTGGGCCACGATGACTTGAAATACCAGCCATACAAGCCATATCAACCGCAAGCACTGGATTCGGATCATAATATTTTTGATGCGATTCAAAAACACGATTGGTTGATGCAACACCCATACGATAAATTTGATTCGGTTGTTGAATTTATCCGCCAAGCCTCCATCGATAGTGAAGTGTTGGCGATTAAGATGACGCTGTATCGGGTTTCCGGTGACTCACCAATCATCAAGTACCTTGGCAGAGCAGCTCAAAATGGAAAGCAAGTGACCGTTTTGGTTGAAGTTAAGGCTCGGTTTGATGAGGAAAATAACGTTCATTGGGCCCGTCAGCTGGAAAAGATGGGCTGCCACGTTATCTATGGGCTCGTTGGGCTCAAGACCCACTCGAAGCTCTCACTGGTTGTTCGCCGGGAAGAAAATGGGATTCGCCGCTACGTTCATATGGGAACCGGGAACTACAACGACGTTACCGCCCACTTCTATACCGATTTGGGGCTCTTAACCTGCAACACGGATATTGGCATTGACGTGACCAACATTTTCAATATGTTGTCAGGATATTCTCGACCACCCTATTTCCACCAACTTCATATTTCACCAAACGGGATTCGAGAATTTATCACCGAACGATTATCCGAAGCCATTAAGCGCGCTAAGCAAGGCGAGGCGGTTCATGTTCAGATGAAGATGAATTCGTTGTCCGATCAAGACATGATTGCCAAGTTGTACGAGGCTTCCCATGCTGGGGTGACCGTTGACTTGATTATTAGAGGAATCTGCTGCTTGAAGACTGGGATTAAAGGGGTCAGCGACAATATTACCGTTCATTCAATCGTTGGGCGATTCCTTGAGCACAGCCGGATTTATATGTTTAATTTTGATGGGGAACAGGAAGTTTATCTATCAAGTGCCGACTTGATGACTCGGAATTTAAACCGTCGAGTTGAACAACTTTTCCCAGTTCTTCAGCCCGATCTGGCGCAACGAGTAGTGGACATCTATAACACAATGTGGAATGATAATGTTAAGACTCGAACGTTGGACAAAGACGGTGTTTATAAGCGGGTTGATCGACGAGGACGTGAACCATTGAATTCCCAAGAGCTGTTTGCTGCCGAAGCAACCAGACTGACAGAACTCCAGCAAAGTGAAGCACGTCCCAAGAGTGGTGCTCAGTTCCAACCGATGATGAGCCCACAAAATCAGCCCGATCCGTTCAATGATGAAGATGGGAGCGACAACCAGTAATGGAAAATCTCGCGGTGATTGATTTAGGTTCCAACTCGGTACGAATGACGATTAGTCGTATTAGTAGTGATGGAACGTATGAGACTGTAGCTGAGGAAAAACAGTACGTTCGCTTATCGGAAAATATGGGTGCTGAAAAAATTTTGCAGCCAGAGGCGATTGAACGAACGATAACGGCTTTAAAGTCCTTTAAGGACATCTATTCCAAGTTGGATCACTTAACGATTAAGGCAGTGGCCACGGCAGCGGTTCGCCAAGCAACCAACCAGAAGCAATTTTTAAAACGAGTTAAAAATGAGATTGGAATTAATTTGGATGTCATTTCAGGATCCAAAGAAGCGTATTTTGACTATGTGGGCGTCAGCGAGACGTTGCCGGCAACCAATGCGGTGATCATCGATACCGGTGGCGCAAGTGCGGAGATCGTTTTGGTCCAAAATGGCAAGGTCAGTAACTTAATTAGTATTCCAATTGGTTCAGTGACCTTATCAGCGAAATTTGATTTGGCGGACGAGATTTCGGCCAAGGAAGTCTTTAAAGCAATGCTTTTTGTGAATAAGATTTTTCAAAGTGTCTGGTGGCTCAGAAATGGGCTGAACCTGCCGATCATCGGCTTGGGTGGCAGTAACCGGACGTTGGCTAAAATCAATCGCCGTTTTAATAACCTCCTTGATACCAATGATATCCACGGCTACCAGCTGCGGGACGATTCGATCAACGAGACGTTTGAACGGATTATCGCAATGAATTTAGAGGAACGAAAAAAAGTTCCTGGGATTAACAAGGAACGGGCTGACATTATTGTTGGCGGTTTAATTCCGGTCATTTTATTAATGAATTATTTGGATTCAGACCGAATCATGTTTTCGACCAGCGGCTTGCGTGAAGGCATTTTGTTTGAGCGATTACATGATGTGATTCAGGAAAATATTTTGTAGTATTTCGAGAGTGTGGGGCATAGCGGTTAGCTTCCAGAGTATCATTGGCTTAAATGGTCGGAATTAGCCGCTTGCCAAGTAGGCTAGGCAGGCGTTCAGCCGGCCGTCGTCGAACGCTTTAGCCGAATAATATGACATTATCAAAAAGAGGCAGGACCAAAAGTATCAGCTTTTGGCCCTGCCTCTTTACTATATACAATTATAATTAAGCGGGCTTCGTATCCGTGCCACTCAGTCTTTCGAAGAACAATAGATGTTTCTGTGAGAACCAGTCAATCAAGAGGTCGACAAATACCAACAGAAGGAAGAATGATAGGACTAACACAAGATGGAGGATATTGGTCAGCTGTGAATAAGGCGCCGTGGCTGTCATATCCAGCAGACGGCCAACGGTTTCAAACAGCCCGCCAATGATCCCGTAGCCCAATAGATTGCGAAG
>NZ_JAXGWW010000224.1:0-3411 GCF_040773105.1 Lentilactobacillus sp. | reverse complement strand
GTCGCCCACTCGCATCGTTTAACCATTTTCCCACCTCCTACTTTAAAATTACGCAAAATTACAGGTAATTCTGCAAAGAATTTAAAAGTAGCAGCCATCTGTCTTGTCGATAATTAATTCGTAAATTTTGAAGGCGAAATGCCTGATCGGTCACTTGACCGGTAACACCCAACATCGCCATCCGCAGCATGGAGAACCGACTATCATCCGTCCACGAGTATACCTGTCGACCGGTTCGCCCAACCGTCGCAATCAAGAATGGGTTGGCCGTAATGTGCTGCAGCGTATAAAAGTCGACCTGATACCGTGAAATATCAGCAAAGTTCAGCATGGTCACCAAACCGACTTTGACGGTCGGCAACTTACGTTTAATCTGACACAAAAATGGGTACCCAATCGAGTGAACCCGGTGAGGTAATTTTGTCATTTGTGATCCGAATTGGTCAGCAAATCGAACCCCCATTAAACGATCGGATTGGTTGGTGACTTTTAATTCAATAATTAACGGCTGTCCCAACCGATTCGCCGTTTTCAAATAATCGCCAAACATATCGACGTGGTGATACCGTTTAATCGTCGCTAAATCCAAACGATTCACTTCTTGCAGTCCCCGTCCGGGAATCCGAATGTCATCATCATGCGCGCAAATAAATTGATGATCCCTGGTTTCTTGGATATCCATTTCAACGTACGGAAAATGGTACTGGCTGTTTTTCGTTAATGAAGCGATAGTATTTCCCTTTGCATTGTGGTTGATGACACCCCGGTGAACGATGATCGTTGGTTTGGCGGTCGGCTTCGCGTTATATGCCGGATTTAACCCCGTCATTAGACCGGCAAATATGATTAAAGCCAGACCAAAGCTGGTCACCAAGGCGCCGTGATGGATGCGGGTAAACTGAATGCCTAACAGTCGGCTGATGACGATGAGTTCAATTCCAATTGACACCACGTCAATTAATCCTTGAGATAGTAAAAACATGCCACGATTGATCACTAAGCGATTGACTTCGGCCATCAACAAAGTCAATAAGGTGACCGACAACAGCATGCCAAGCACCGTCAATAACTTCATCAAAAATGATTTCCAAGACATCTGTCGAATGGTTTTCCTCAAAGCTTCCAGCGGTCGGTCACTTGGATTTGATAGTAGGCCAAGTTGATACTTTGAAAGAAAGATCCCGACTAACGCCAAAATCACATAAATAATAATGGCTGAGATGGCGATCACATAGCGATTAACGGTAATCCAGGTAAATTGGCTGCCAGAAATTGGCACTGAAAATTTGATGAAGTTCGAAAAGCCAAATAGTCCTAGGGGAATTAGCAGAATAAAGACGTAAATTGAGCTGATCAAGTAAGCCAGCATCGTTCTGGGCCGCCCTAACAGCCGTTTCTGGCTTGTTTGACAAAGCCCATAGTAAAAGAGACCCACCAACAATATAAACAGCACCAGCGAGCATAGCAGCACATTTCCAAATTGGTGAAACTGATCCATCAGATGACGCAAAACAAGAATGGCAACTATCAGTCCACCAATCGAATAATAATAGCCTTTGGTTTGATTTTCATTCATAACAAGCTTCCTTAGATGCAAAAAAACCGGCGAGAAATTTCTTCACCAGTCTAATTGTAATAATTAATTTTTATCGATCGTTTGATCCTTAGGTGGTAATGGCTTAAAGTCGTACAAAATTTTAGTCTGGCGTTCAAACTCATCGATGGCTAACTGAACCAAACGGTCAATCAGTTCCGAGTATGAGATGCCGGATGCCGCAAACAGTTGTGGGTATAAACTGATGTTGGTAAATCCAGGTAAGGTGTTAACCTCACTCATGTATGGCTGATCGTCCTTTGAAACAAGATAATCAATTCGTGCCATTCCCTTAAGTCCGAGGGCCCGATAAGTAGTTAAGCCCATTTCGGTAATTTTTTGCGCAAGTTCGTCGGAAATATCAACCGGAACGTCAAATTGTACCTGGCTGGCATCGACAAACTTGTTGTCATAAGTATAGAAAGCATCACTTGCAGGAACCTTAATTGCCCCAATCTTTGAAGCGATTGGGTGGTCATTTCCCAAAATCGAAATTTCAAGTTCTTCCGGGCCTTCGATGGCCTCTTCAATTAAGACCTTATTGTCGTAACGGAAGGCGTCACGGAGACCTTCAGAATATTCGGCCTCATTTTCAACTTTATGAATCCCGACTGAAGAGCCTTGGTTAGCGGGCTTAATAAATAATGTCCGACCCAGTTTATCACTCAACGACTGGTAGGAGAATTGTTCCGCAGTCAGTGGTGTGACCACTTCGTAACGGGTCGTTGGAACACCAGCCAGCTTGACGATCTTTTTGGTAATGTCTTTATCAAACGACATTGCTGAACCCAAAATACCAGTACCGACGTATGGCTTGTGCAACAAGCGCAGCAGGCCTTGGATGGTACCGTCTTCACCCAAATTACCGTGAATAATTGGGAAGAAAACGTCAATATCGGCCGCTTCTCCTAAATTTAAAATTGGTGCCAGCGGATTTCTGGTATCCAGTTTGGATAGTTCCTGTTTGGCAACTTCGTCTTCGGGTTCGCCGTCAAATACCCGAGAGGAAGCTTCATGATCCAAGAAGTATCCGTCTTTAGTCATCAAAAATAAGCTGACGTCATATCTGTCCTTGTCCATGGCATCGTAAATGTTATGAGCAGACCGTTTGGAAACATCGTGTTCGGAGGAATTGCCACCGAAAATTAACCCAATATGAAGCTTTTTATTTTTTTCCATGATTTCTCATCCTATTCGTATAGTCGTGTGTTTTCCAGAAACTTAAGTATATCATGGATAATTCAAGTTGAAAACAGTTTCATTAACTTCTCATAACTTTTTTAAAGACTGCTCATTAATGACAATTATTCACGTTTTAGTTGTTTTTTGCTGAAGAGATACTTGACGATGACCAGCAGAACAGCCGCCACTACCAGCATCGAAATCATCATTGGAAACGGATCGTACGCCCCAGTTGCCCGATAGCCAAGGATGAATTTGGCAAAGTTGGCCACCCATGTCATTTGAAAACTGGCGTCCAAGATTAATTTGGATGCCGTGTACATCAGGGTAATGTAAGCAATAATCGGGGTTACGATCAAAATTATTCGCTGGACGATCTTAGAGAATAACGTCAAGAAATTCCCAATGACCATTCCGATCAACGTCCCAACGACTAATAACAAGCCGCTAAAAATGAAGTTGAAGATGAATCCGACGAACGGATTATGGAAGTAGTTGACATAAGACGACATAAAAATATTGGTGTTGTGTGCATGAACCAAGGGCATCAAGACCACGAATTGGTAGAACAAATTGAACGTATTTCCGATTAGAATTAACAACCCATAGACGGTTACCTGGGCTTCAAAAAAAGT
>NZ_JAXGWW010000223.1:0-3430 GCF_040773105.1 Lentilactobacillus sp. | reverse complement strand
TTGGGAGTTGCCTTAATGTCGCCATCTTTTTGGTTATCAAACCCATAGTAAACGATCGGATTTGGTAGTTGCTTGGAATGAAAAATCGGCGCATCGCCATTTGCAATAATCGTCGCGTTGGGGGCAAGGGCAACACCGTTTAAAATTTTATTATAAGTGGTGTAAATTTCACCATAGCGGTCCATTTGGTCACGGAAGATATTGGTAAACACAAAGGCTTTTGGTTTAATGTACTTTGTGACCATGATGACGTTTGCTTCATCGACTTCCAACACGGCGAGCGGTCGTTTTCCCTTTGCTTTTGGTGCGTGAAGGAATGTGGTGATAATTCCCTGCTCCATGTTTGAGCCGGTAGGGTTGGTTAAAATATTATCGTATTTTTCTTTTAACACTTGAACTGTCAGTGCCGTCGTCAAGGTTTTTCCATTCGTTCCCGTAATGACAATCACGTCATAATGATTGCCAAGGGTTGCTAAAATATCCGGATCCAGTCGCTTGGTAATTTTACCAGGCAGCGAACTGCCACCCTTCAAGAACGTGTGTAAGAACCAGTATGACGACCGACCAGCTGCAGTCGCAATTGCGCTTTTTAATGACATAAGATTTACTCCCTTAGTGAAGGACATATTGATACTAATCAACCATTAAGTTTAGCATATGCCAAAGGGTTTGAACATACATCCGCTCACAGCTTAAACCTTCACTAAAAATTTCTGGGCCAAAAATGAGGCTCAACGTTAATTTTCTCATTATTATCGATTTTCAACTATTTTTCTGTATAATGGAAGAGAAGCTCTTAAGGAAAAAGGTGGATATTTTGGCTCAACTATTTTATCGTTATGGCGCGATGAACAGCGGCAAAACAATCGAGATCATCAAGGTTGCTCACAACTACGAGGAGCAGCACAAAAGTGTTATCATTATGACCAGTGCGGTGGATACCCGAGAAAAGCACGGGATGATTGAATCAAGGATTGGCTTGGAACGAAAGGCGGAACCCATTCACGAGAACACAAACGTCTTTGACTTGGTTCAAGAGTTGAATCCCCATTCCAGCTGCGTTTTGATCGACGAAGCACAATTTTTACTTAAAAAGCACGTACTGGAACTTGCAAAAATTGTTGATGAGCTCAATATTCCCGTGATGGCGTTCGGACTCAAAAATGATTTTCAAAATAATCTGTTTGAAGGCTCAAAATATCTGTTGTTGTATGCGGATAAGATAGAAGAAATGAAGACCATTTGCTGGTTCTGTGGTAAAAAAGCCATCATGAATCTCCGCTTTCATGATGGCAGCCCGGTATACGAGGGTGAGCAGATTCAAATGGGCGGCAACGAATCATACTATCCGGTCTGCAGGAAGCATTACTATAATCCACCTATCAAGTAACAAAGTGAGGAATATTAAATGGACGAAATTTTCGACAAATTACAATCAGTCGTCGATCGTTACGATGAACTTAACGAATTAATTAGTGATCCGGAAGTGATTGCTGATACTCAGAAGTTTATGAAGCTTTCAAAAGAGGAAGCAGATTTACGTGACACGGTTGCGGCGTATAAAAAGTACCAAAAGGTGACCCAACAATTGGATGACGATAAAGAAATGCTTCGGGATAAAATTGATGATCCCGATCTCGAAACCATGGTTAAAGACGAGATTTCTGACTTTACCGACCAAAAGGAAAAGTTGGAAAGCGAACTGAAAGTGATGCTTCTGCCACAGGATCCTAACGATGACAAAAACATCATCATGGAAATTCATGGAGCAGCCGGTGGAGATGAAGGCAGTTTGTTTGCCGGTGATTTGTTCAGTATGTATTCCAAGTACGCTGAGCGCCAGGGTTGGCAAGTTGAGATTATTGATAAGAATGAAACCGAAGTTGGTGGTTTCAAGGAAATCGTCTTGATGATTACCGGTAACAAGGTTTATTCGAAGCTCAAATATGAAAATGGCGCCCACCGGGTTCAACGGGTGCCAGTTACCGAATCGGCCGGCCGGGTCCACACGTCAACTGCGACAGTCGGCGTCATGCCTGAAGAAGAGGACGTTGACATCGATATCGATCCAAAGGACATTCGAGTTGATGTTTACCGCTCTTCCGGTGCCGGTGGCCAGCATATTAACAAAACATCGTCTGCTGTTCGAATGACCCATTTGCCAACCGGAATTGTGGTGGCCATGCAGGATGAACGTTCCCAACAGCAAAACCGTGCCAAAGCGATGAAAATTTTAAAGGCTCGGGTTTATGATTACTATTCTCAACAGGAACAGGATCAATACAATGCCGAGCGAAAGTCAGCCATTGGAACGGGTGACCGTTCTGAACGAATCAGAACTTATAATTATCCGCAAAATCGGGTTACCGACCATCGAATCGGATTGACTTTAAATAAATTGGATCGGATTATGAACGGTGAGCTTGATGAAATTATTGACGCGCTGATTGTTTCTGATCAGGCCAAAAAGCTTGAGAACTTGACCAATGAATAATCAAACAGAAATGACCTACTTTGAAGCCCGAAAGTGGGCTTCTTTTCGTATTAAAGATATTTCGGACGTTGATATGTACGACGTCGATTTCCTATTGGAAAAATTATTTGATTTAAGTCCAACGGCGCTGTTAATTCGGTATCGGCAAATAATCTCCGCTTGTCGTTGTACGCCAGAGAAGAGAATCTAACAACTACTCCGGGACAAGCAGGCGCCAGCAGTGGAACTAACTATATCCATAATCATGTTATGCGTGCCGCCATTTCTAATGTTTGGGGCGAATCAAACGTGATTACTTCGGGTGCAGAGGGAACTACCTATTCCAAAACATTCACCTATACAATTCCGACTACCTTTAATTTAGACAATCTCAGTTTTATTGCTTTCGTAAGTGAATACAACAGCAATGTGAACCAACGCAGTATTTTCAATGCCAAAGCCGTAACTTTTAATGACTTAATTTCAGGTGCCTACTTGGACGACGAAACCGGCATAGATGATAACACCGCTGCCTTGTCCGCTAAGGTAAACGTGTTCCCCAATCCGACCGACAATCAACTCTATATCCAAACCGATGCGACCATTCAACAGATTGACATTTTCAATATCAACGGACAACAGATTAATACAACGCCAATCCGTGAAGCGATTCTTTCTGTAGGCCATCTTGCCGATGGAATCTATCTGTTGCGCATCACTACAGAAAATGGGGGTGTAATGAAAAAAATTATCAAGAATTAATAACTCAAAACGAAATAGCATTGAAACCTACCTTACTTATCTTAGCCGCCGGCATGGGCAGTCGATACGGTGGCCTGAAACAACTCGATAAACTCGGTCCCAACGGAGAAACCATTATGGATTATTCCATCGCATACGCTCTGAAGAGCGGCTTTGGGAAAGTAGTTTTTGTCATTCGAGAATATATGGAAACCG
>NZ_JAXGWW010000222.1:0-3478 GCF_040773105.1 Lentilactobacillus sp. | reverse complement strand
GCCTAATTCGGTGATGTAGCTGGCAGCGAATTTGACCGTCCGGTTGACAAACATGTCTAAGGCCAACTTGGCACGATCCTTATCGGAATCTTCCAAGTCACGCATGTCGGATGAAACACCAGACACGCCAAGTAAGCCGGAACGTTTATTAAACATATCGATGACTTCGTCTGCACTGGCCCCCATCTTCTTCATGAAGAACGGAACCAAAGCCGGGTCTACGTCACCTGAACGTGTCCCCATGACAAGACCGTTCATCGGCGTAAAGCCCATTGAGGTGTCAAAACACTTGCCGTTTCTTTCGGCTGCCACAGAAGCTCCCGAGCCCAAATGCAGGGTCACTAATTTAGCTTTGTCATTGCCCAAAATTTCGTCAGCTTGTTGGGTAATGAAGCCATGGTTAATTCCATGTTCGCCATAACGACGGATGGTAAATTTCTTCGTCAATTCATAAGGAATCCCATAAATTGAATTCACTTCGGGAACGTCTTTGAAAAAGGCACTGTCAAAGACGGCGTACTGATCCGTATCAGGAAGAATTCGGCGAATGATTTCGATGTATTCAGCTTCAACCGGATTATGAATCGGCGCAATGTCACCCAATTCCACAATTTGAGAGAGTGTATCGTCGTCAATTTTAGCGACTTTATCGAAGATGTCACTTCCAGCAACAACTCGGTTACCAATGGCGTCAATGTCTCTCAAATGGTCAATCACGCCAAGATCCTTCAAGTTATTGAGCATGATGGCCGCTGAACGCTCATAATCGATCTTATCTTCTTCAGATTTGTACACTTTACCGTCACCATATTTAATTTTAACCAGTGACCCGGGCATGTTCAGTCGTTCAACCTGACCATCTGCCAGCACCGTTTCTTTAGGCATATCGAAGAGTTTAAATTTAAGTGATGAACTTCCTGCATTTACAATGAGAACTTTGGACATAGTAAGTACCTCCGTTGTGTTTGAATTGACTAATTTTCATTCAAAATGAAAACGTAACCACAACTAAAAGTATACTATTTGTTGAGACCTTGTGACAACATTAGCTATTTTAATTTTGACTGAGGGAACATAAAAACGGTCGGCGCAAAACATGTTGTTTTGTCCGGCCGCTTAGATTTAAATTTGTTTCACTATGACGGGAATCAATCCCATCAGATATTAATCCTTGAATTCTCTTTGATACTCAGCGATTCCTTCGTATTCTTTAGAAAGATCACGACTCAGCCGCAAGTAAATCGGCATCAAAGTTCGGTATCGTTTAAAGACGTCCTCATTTGGTTTGTAAACCGTTTCTTTACCCATGTACTTCTTGATGTCTTCCAGGTTGTCTTCCAATCCTAGAGCCATCTTAGCCAGAAACATTGCAGCCAAACTGCCGCTTTCATATGATTCTGGAATGACAATGTTATGTTCAAAGATATCTGCCATCATCTGGGTCCAAAGTGTTGACCGGGCAAACCCGCCAGCGGCAAGAACCGCCTTTGGATCACCCGTAACTTCTTTAAGCGCCAAGGTAACAGAGTACAAATTGTACATAATTCCTTCCATGACGGCCCGAATCATATGGGCCCGGGTATGCTTACGGTTAAGGCCAAAGAATGACCCACGCGCGTTTGCATCCCACAGCGGTGCCCGTTCACCACCCAGATAAGGATGGAAAATCAAGCCATCTGATCCGGCTGGGACGGTTGCTGCAATCTTTGACAGCATGTCATACGAGTCGATATTCAACAGTTTGGCGGCTTCAACTTCGCCACCAAACAGTGAATCATGTGCCCAGTTAAGAACAATTCCACCGTTGTTGATTGGACCGCCAACCAGGTACTTGCCCTTCATGACGGGGTAACAATATAACCGTGCTTTCGGGTCAATTCTTGGTTTGTCAACGAACGTTCTAACAGCAGCCGAAGTCCCAATGTTAATTGCTAAAACTCCGGTCTGGATAGCACCGACGCCAATTGTCGACAAGGCACCATCAGTGGCACCCATGACAAAGTAAACATCTTTATCAATGCCAATCACTTTGGCATACTCGGATTTGATTCCCCGGAACTTATCAGTTGTCTCAACTAATTCAGGCAATTGCTTTTCAGTTAGGCCGGTTTCATTCAGTGCTTCAGCATCCCAGGTCGAAGAATTCATATTCAAAAGGCCGGTTGCAGCCGCCATTGAAACCTCTTCTTTGAGAACACCGGTATACTTCCAAATGATATATTCCTTGATACCAACCCAGTAGGCTGCCTTTTCAAAGATTTCCGGCTGTTCATTGCGGAAGTATAGCAGCTTATAAAATGGCCCCATTGGATGAATTGGCAAGCCGGTCCGCTTATACATTTCCATTCCACGGCCGTTTTCTTTGTATTCCGCCGCATATTTTTGCGAACGGTTATCCGCCCAGGTTAAGGATCTTGTCAGTGGCTTAAGGTCTTTATCAAGTGCAATCAAGCTATGTTGTTGGGCAGACCAAGAAATTGCGATCACTTTACCATCGGAAATATTGGCTTTGGCAACCACTTCCTGCATTGCCGACACCGTGGCATTAAAGATCTCGTCCGGATCTTCTTCAGCCATATCAGGTGTCTCTTGATACAGTGGATAACCCTTGTTGGCCTTACCATATATATTTCCGTCAGTATCATAAATTAACGCCTTGGTACTTGTGGTCCCAACGTCAATTCCAATAATATAGTCCATAATAATCTCCGTTTCAGCTTCAATGTTACGTTAACGTGCACTGCGGCTTTGAGCCGAGTTGGCCGTTAGTCGTCTAATGCGTGTGTCAATTCACGGACTGGACGTTTGCCGGCAACAATTGCCTTGACGTCACTGACACATTTTTCGCCCATGCCATGAAGACATTCGTAAGTGTAGGCAGAAGTATGAGGGGTAACCAAGATGCGGTCGTTCTTTAAGAATGGGTGGTCAGCCTTAACAGGTTCCACTTCCATTGCATCGGCAGCGTAGCCAGAAAGTTGACCTGACTTAATCGCATCGAGAATGGCGTCTTCTTCAACTAAAGCACCACGGGCGTTGTTACAGATGTAAGCACCCTTTTTAAGGTTCTTGATGGTCTTTGAGTTAATCATATGAAGACTTGTATCATCAAGTGACGCATTCAATGAAATGTAGTCACAACGCTTGAGTAACGTTTCCAAATCAACTCGTTCAACGTTGTTGTTAGTGAACCATTCTGGTTCGGTTGCAGGATGTGGATCGTTAACCAATACAGGACCGCCAAAGATGCTGAACAATTCTGCCACCCGGCTACCGATGTTTCCACAGCCGATAACCCCAAAGGTCTTGCCGCTGAATTGATTTCCCATGAATTGAGCACGGTCTTCGTAACGCCCAGCACGTTCACGCTCGGATGAAGGAACCACCTGGCGAACCAAGGCCATCAAGTTGGCAAGTTCGTTTTCGGCAACGGAGTTTCGTTCAACCTTTTGTGGCACAATTGCAACTTGAGTACCGT
>NZ_JAXGWW010000221.1:0-3494 GCF_040773105.1 Lentilactobacillus sp. | reverse complement strand
CATCGGCAAAGTCGACAACCCTAAGTACTTCATGAGTCCAGAGCGGATCAAGGCCGGGATGATTTGGTGGACTGATGGATTTGTTGAATACCAATTTCCTAACTACTTGGAAGAAAAAGATAAGTTGGAAATGCTGGACCTGTCAATGGAGCTTGGATCGGAGTTCCCCTTTTCGAACAACGTTTGGCCATCTGACATTACGTTCTACATCAATAACGTTGAAATCGGCACGTGGACCAGCCCAGGTGACTTTTCGGACATTCGTGGCAAATACACTCCGGACTGGGTGCCGGATAACGTGAACCAATATGGCCAGTTAAAAGTTGTTCGGATTACGGATCACGGCAGCTATTTAGATGGGCAACCTTTTACTGATGTTTCAATTGACGATATCGACTGGAGACAGCCAACATTCACCGTTCGGTTTGCCATCAAGGACACCGCCAAGCACAAAGGGGGCTGCACGATTTTCGGTCGCGGATTTGGAAATTATGATCAAGATATTCAAATGAAGCTGTTTCACAGTTAATACAATAGGAATGGGTGGCGAGTTTTAATGGAATTCGAAGATAAAATGCGGGAGTTTATTTTAAGCTTTTTGGAGACGCAACCAAATCAGGTTAATTTGAAAACAGTCCAAAAGTTAATCGATTACGGTAAAAATAATCACTATACCGCACCAAAAATTTTGAATGAATTATACAAGATGGATCAAAAACATGAACAAGTGCTGACTGCAACCTTGGATGTCGATTATGTTGACGGCGTCAAACTATTCAGCAATCACGCCGAAAAGTGGTTGACTCCAAAAGGTTCCGCCTATCTGGATCAACTCAAGCACCTGCAAAACAAAGCCGACACGATGGACTTTCCGGGAAAAACCGAAATTTACGAAAACACCGATTTTGACGGTTACTTGTCTCAACTCACCTCCGTCAGCAAAACTTTGAAGAGTCAATCAGAACGACTCACGCTTCAGGAATTTGCACTCGAACTTCGCCACCTATTAACGGACACCAAGAAACTCGACAAAGGTGCTTTGAACAAGTTCAAACCGTTCGTGGATCGAAATTGGACCAGCTTGTCAACGCCAATGACCCCCATTTTAGTAGAACTATCAAGGCGATTCTTAATTGAAAATAGTTATGATGGCTAACCTCACAAAATCCAAATAAAAAGCCGTCCCCAATCCGATTTTTCAGATTGGAGACGGCTTTAAGTTCTACTTAAGTTGAGAAACTTATTATAATGACTGCAACCATTCAAGGCACAGCGGGAACCACTTGGCAAAATGGTTATCGGTGCGGTCACGGTTGACAACACCAACAAATTTGTTGGCTAAACTGAAACCATGTCCGCCGGTCGCAAACAAGTGGACTTCAAAATTAACGCCATTTTTGTACAATGCTTCAGTGTAGGGATAAATGTGGTCAATGTATGGTGCCAACTCATCCCCACGGGCACCAAAGATGAAGGTTGGCGGTGTATTCTTGGTAACTTGTTTGGTAACATCCTCACTTTGAATCCCAATCTTTTCATCCAGTGCCTGGGTCAAAACCGGGTAGCCTAAGATTGCAAATTTGGCCTTAGTTGCGGATTGGTTGGAGTACGCAGCGGCGAGCTGTCCGCCGGCTGAAAAGCCAATGATCCCAAGTTTTTCAGGATCAACATTCAGATCTTTAGCGTTCTTCGTTATATAATTAAAAGCTAAATCAATACTTTGTTTGGCATCTTGATAATTCTTCTTATCATTAACGGGGTATTCCACCACAAATGCTTGATAACTTTTCGTCAAAAAAGTCAGCGCAACGCGTGCAGCGTCCCGTTCTTGAAATGTCTTGTAACTTCCGCCCGGGAGGATTACAATGCCCGGTAAAGCAACGTCACTATCGGCGTCGTAAATGTCCAATTTGATATCTTTTTCTTTATCAAATACAACTTGTTTAAAATTCATACAATCACCTCTTCTTCTATGATAAGTGGTGAGCGGAGAAAATGCTATTGGAAAAATCAATTATGCTGGCCGCTTGCCTTGCTCGCCATAGCCTAAGGTTAACTCATCAGATTTTTTTATTTGCTTATTGCAATTTTTTATAAACTTCAAAACTTTTTTGTCGTATAATTAGAAAGTTAACGGTGGATATATTATTATGGATACGAGGGAAGTGCCCATCATAATTCGGTTCCTTTCTAAAGATCATTTTTCTGAGGAGAATATTTAATGATTAATTTTTTCAATAAACACATCAAGCTGTTTTTTGCAGCCTTCGTTGTGGCATCCATTTCATTTGGAATTTATAGCCACCCTACCGCAGACAAAGCAAGTGTGCAGGTCGAATATACCACTCAGACACATCCCCATGCCTTTGCGCTCAAGAAGAACGCAAAATTGTATACGGATGTTCATCTTGGAAAGTCGGTTTCTTCTAAGCAGTTTATGAAGACCGCCTGGTATAGAAGTCAAGCTGCCAAGCTGGTCTACGGTGGAAAGACCAAGGTCGTTTATCGCCTGACCAGTGCCAACCAAAAACATAAATACTGGGTTTTAAATTCTCAAGTGACGGATATCACGTCGAAGTCATATAATGTTAAGTTAGCCCAAGCTGGCAATCAATACACCGGCAAGAAGATCGGGGTGTTTGGTGACTCCATTCCTGCTGGCTGGGACGGCTATCACTTCTATTTGAATAGTTCCTATCCGGATTGGACAGCCAAGTACTTAGGGACCAACACGAAAGTGGAAAATTTCGCCTGCCCAAGCGGTCGAATTGTTGGTCATCGGTATGCCTATCTTGGAACCACATTAGTGCCCCAAGATTTATCGGCAGCGATCAGGGCTCACAAAAGTGACATCAAGAAAATGAATATCATTTTTGTCCACATCGGCACCAATGACTACACCAACTATTCAGGCTCCGGTAGTTTGCAAAATGTCATGCGCCACTTACGATACAACATCAAGCTAATCAAAAAGTTGAATCCATCTGCCAAAATTTACGGTATCCTGCCAATTTCAAGATACGATGCGAATGGAATGAACCGCAATAATATGGCGGATATGTACGGATACACCTTCCATGACTTAAGAGCAGCTGAAGCAAAGCTCTACAAGTCAATGGGCGCCACGGTAATCAACTTCCAGCAATTTGCACCAAACGTGATCACTGATACCAACAAGGACGTCACTTTAAAAGATCACGAAATTCACCCGACTGCCCAGACAGCTCAGAAACTGGGGTATGCGTTGGCGAAGGAAATTGTTAAGTAAGAAATATGATAATACAACGCAAAGAATGCTCATTTGGTCAGATTTGGCCAGATGAGCATTCTTTGTCTCGTCTATTTGTGGTAAAAATACAGGTTGGAAATATCATAACCAACGACCAATCGCTGACTACTTTTGAAATGCAACCCAATCGGTTCGTAGGTTCCATTAACAGAAATCGTCCATTAAAAGGAATATACTGTAAGAAATTGCTTTAAATCCATTATTT
>NZ_JAXGWW010000220.1:0-3544 GCF_040773105.1 Lentilactobacillus sp. | reverse complement strand
AATTAGGTCGTGAAGCTTGCCGAATTCACTGAGATAGTAGCGGTCTTGAAGAAGATAATAGCGGAAGGTCGACATTGGCAGTTCACCAGAGATTAATTGCTTGATGAATGGATGATTGACGCTTTGAAGCCAAAGTGGTTGAGCAAGTTCATGCATTTGGTCGGTAAAAGTCCTTGAAGTTTTCAAAATAGTCCTCCTAATTTAGTTTCAAAATATGGTAACAGACAACAACAAACCACCGCTCCTTTCCCACCATTTTGCCCAGGAGCCGTTAAACCAATGACATTAAAAAGCCCACCTTGAAATTCAAAGTGGGCTTTCAGTCGTTTTCACAGAAACTGATTGACTAAAATGGTCTCCCTACGGCAGTACTAACTGCGTCAGGTTCCATGGGTTTGTCTCAGCTTTTCAGCACCCCAGACCACAAAATGATTAATTAAGTTATTTGTACACTTGTATTAAACGAGGAAACCGGCTAAAAGTCAAGTGGTGAATGAGTGTCTGGGGAATCAAAATGGAAAGTCATTTGATTTCAGAGTTTAAAATTGAGTTCGAAAGTATAGGTCCTTTATAATGAAAATGTACCCAAGGAGTAGATATTTGTTAAGTTTTGTAAAGGAGGAGTACTTTTATGACGTCTAATCTCAAGAAATCATTATTCGTGTCATTAGTTGCTTTAGGATTTGTTGCAGCTGCGGGAACCGCCACAGCTCAATCAGCAAACGCCAAGAGTTATGCGCGGGTAACGTCAAATCACAAGATGACCAGCACCCCAACCAGTCGGAACGTTAACTTTACCGGCTCAAATGCCCTCTACACTAAGGCAGGTACATTAAGAGGTGCCAAGAAGGTCGCATCGACAACCACCGTGAAGAAGATCGCTAATTCCAAAAGCTCACAGAACAACGTGCGGGCTTATCGGGTAGCGACAACTAATCGTGGATCGGTTTATTATAAGGTAGTCACTTATGACGGTGCCTATCGTGGCTGGATTTACGGTGGTAAGGTTCAATCAGTATTTGGCGGCGGAATCACAGCGTTTGACACATTTAAAAACCAGAACCTGTCCAGCTTGACTGATACACAACAGAAGGCCACATACAAGATTGCCAGCCCTGGGACTGCTAATGACGGCAAGACCGTGACCTACAAACAGCCGGCATGGACGCAATACAAGGTTGGCCGGGCGATTACGGATTCCAGCCCATACGCCAACAGCACATTCAAGATTGATCAAGTGGGAACGCGGACGCGTGAAGGTGACCAATGGGTTCACATCACGGATACCACAAACGCCAATTCGCCTGCGAACGGCTGGATTTTATACAGCGGCTTGAAGCAGACTGAAGCTCCGGTTGCCGACAACGCAATCCAGATTAATTTGGTCGATCCAAAAGACAATAGTAAAGTGATTAAATCCATCACAGTCACCCGTGATGGTGCCAAGAAGGGAACCAACTTTGGGTACAGCGATAACGGTAACTGGACCATCAGCATGTCTGACCGTGCAAGTATCTTGAATCAAATTCGGGATGCATTGAACGGAACCAGTTACACGTTGGATACGTTGACGACAGCTCAAATTGCCCAGATCGCTCAGACTAATTTTGGTAGCTCTGTTAACATCTCGGTGAATGCCGTGACTAACATTGCTGACAACGCACTGCGAATTAATTTCCGTAAACCTGATGGCACATCGCTGAAAACAATTGATTTTGTTAAAGGCGGCGCAACCAAGGGAACCACGGTTGGATCCGCGGTCAGCGGCAGCACCAACTGGACGTTAAGCGATGGCGACAAAGCAACCATTCAAAGCCAAATCACCACAGCACTGGCAAACTCAGGCTACCAGCTTTCGGGCGGTAACACACTGAGTACCAGCCAAATCGATACGATTGCCCGCGGACAATATGGTGGGCAGGTTTATCTGAATGTGGTGCCGGTTACGAATGGGATAAGTACCATTACGCCTTATGGTAAGCAAAAGGATTCAGACGATAAGACACTTACGGCCCTTAAAGGAGTTTCCGGGGTGTATAGTAAGACTCCAAATGGGTATTCAATCCCGAGCGAGGTAACTCAAGATAAATTTGTTGAAAGTCCAACTGCTACTGGAGCTGCAACGCCAACAAATCGAACCTTTAACGTGACAGCAGCTCAATTAGCAGACCCTAATGGGAAAGATTTGTTAACTAACTTCTTAAGTGGTATTAAGGATGCTGCTGTTCGGAAGGCCGCTTATGATGGCATCTCTGAAAGATTTGTTGATCAAGCCAAATCGGAATTCATTTCAACTGGCTTAAACTTTGACGAATTTAGTGGAGCTCCCGGAGCTGCGTTTACTGAAGACACTGCAACAGGATATGTAAATAATTCTGCGTTAAAGACATTAAAGTCAGTTAAAATACCAGTCTTTAGTCCAGATGGAGACTTTGAAAAGGTACCAGTTACTGACACTAACGAATGGGTTCAATATACATTCAGTGCATATAAGGCAGATAGTGGAACGTATGGAAATCCTGTTAAAGCATATTATACGTATGATGGGTTAAGTAAATAGAATGAACTTGGATGTTAATATTCAAAAAGTAAGGTCAGATGAAATGGCCTTACTTTTTATTGTACTTGGCGACATGTTGACGTGCTACAACACAGATGAATGTGAAGAAACTTTACTAAATCAATTCGGTATACCAAAAATCCCCGAGTCTAACAGATCCAACTTAGTATATATGAGTCAACAAGATGGGGGCTCATTAATTTATAGTTCAGCAAACGGGAACATGATTCATGTCAGTGAAAATAAGACAAAACAACAGGGCACCCCAACCAAGGGATGCCCTGTTTTCATTCAATCATCAATTAACCGACGCGACTGGTACCAGTCTTGTAATTAATTTTGACGCCTGCTTGAATGTTTTTGATATAAATGTTGAAGTGAACTTTGTTGCTGCCGATTGATTTACCCTGCATTTGAACGCCGCTTGCCAGCAAATCATTGCCTTTGAATACCGGTCTTACCTGGTAACGGATGTAGTGCTTGTAGCTTCCGCGGAGGTAGTAGGCAACTTGATTTTCGTACCGCAGCATACTTGGGGTGTTCAGCGACCGGGTTCCGGTGATCAGGTTCTTCGGATTATTGTTTTGCCCGGTCAACTGATAGCCGATTAGATGACAGCGGTTATACAGCCAGCCACCCTTGATGCGCTTGTTGTGCCAGCCGGTTGGGTCAAAGTAGAGCGGCTCTCTTTCCCCAGTTGGCATTAATTTCTTGTTTAGTAATGCATTGGCGGTTGTCGCCCGATTCAAGAAATCAAGATTGCCGTACTTCTGCCAAGCGCCGTGTCGACGGGAAAGGGTACTCTTGGAAAACTTCGGCCGATTGTGATTAATGATCACAATTTGCTTACCATTGACTCGAATCGGCTTACTGCTTGTGCTTGCCGCCTTTTTCCGGGCGCGGTTGGCCTTCTTTCGAGTGGTCGTTTTCTTGTGTGGATTGTAGTCGGTCTTTGCCAATGTCAATCCACGTTTCCTGGCAGTT
>NZ_JAXGWW010000219.1:0-3547 GCF_040773105.1 Lentilactobacillus sp. | reverse complement strand
TTAAGTTAAGTTGGCCGTACTTCGTATCAAACGAGCGCTCATAACTGCCGTTGCGGTTATTACCAGTGTTAATCCCAGCGTATGAGTAGCGTTCGTAACCCAAAAACTCTGCCAATTCAGTTTGAAGCAGCTGGTTGATGGCGATTTCAAGGTGGTGACGAAAAACTTCGTCCAAATCTTGTTTTTGGGCCAGTGCAGCGATAATTTCTGTGGTAAGTTCATTCATGGGGAATGCCTCCTGTGATGTTTTCTGTGATTACTAAATATCATAAGGGAAGGCATTCCCTATTTCTATACAATTCAGAAATCTTTTATGCATTTACACAAGATATTTTACGCTCTCGGATTTGAATAGGGTGCTTATGTGCAGGTTATTAACCGCTTTGCTCCACTCACTTTTTAGCAACTGACGCTCAATGAATAAGCCCCATCTGGCTAAAGCCAAAAGCAGGCTTTAACCAGATGGGGCTTATTCAACCACGTCAAACCGTTGCTCGTCGCTCACTAAAATGTAATCTTTCCCACTACCAAACCATAAATTGTATAGATGGCAGCAATCACAATCACGATTGCAAGCGTCATTTCAATTGGGCCAAATACTTTCTTTGCATGATTGTCTCGCTTCTGTAAGATCCAGAATACTGGAATCCCTGCAGCGAACAATAATGACATCAGCAATAAGAAATTGGCTCCTGCCGCGAACAACAACCAGCAGGCGTAAATACTTGAGATAATTCCAATAATAATGTTGCCAGTTCGGCCCTTGCCATGATCACTTTGGACCGAGTACTTCAGTTGATAGAATGCTGAGAATGCGTACGGAATTAGAATTGCGGCACTGGCGATTGAATAGAAGAAGTTATAAGCCTGCGCCGTAATCAAATACGTAAACATGAACAATTCAACCAACACATTTGTGACAGTCAATGAGGTAATTGGCGCCCCATTCTTGTTTTCCTTGGCGAATATCTTCGGGAAGGAGCCCTCTTTGGCGGCTTCATATGGCAATTGACCAGCAAACATGGTCCATGACAGCCAAGCACCGACAACTGAGATAATCAACCCCAGATTAACAACGGCTGAGCCCCATTTACCGACGATGCTTTCCAACAAGTCAGCCATTGCTGGTTGGGTTAAGTGTGACAAGCCTGCTCGGCTCATAACACCAAATGACAGCAACGTAATTAACATATAAATCAGAACAACAGTAATAATTCCAAGAACCGTTGCTTTACCAACATCTGAACGTTTACGAGCCCGGCCAGAAAAGACAACCGCGCCTTCAATTCCGATAAATACCCATACGGTTACCAGCATGGTGCTTTTTGCCTGCGCCATGACATCCGCAAACTGGAATTTACCAGATGGGGTGAACCAGAAATTGCCTGTAAACATGTTCAGCTTAAATGCGAATAAAACGATAATGATAAATAAGAAAATTGGAATCAATTTAGCAACAGTAATCACAACGTTGACAAATGATGCAGACTCAACCCCACGAAGGATCATAAAGTGGCAGGCCCACAAGATAAACGATGCCGCAATGATCGACCAAATGTTTTGTCCATCACCAAATACTGGTAGGAAGTAAGCGACCGCACTCATCAATAGGGTCGCATAACCAACGTTGCCAAGCCATGCGGACAGCCAATAACCCCAAGCAGAGTTAAAGCCCATGTACTTACCAAAGCCGGCTTCCGCGTAGCTGTAAATCCCGGCATCCAAATCCGGACGCTTCATGATCAAGTTCTGGAAGGTCATCGCCAACATGACCATTCCAATTGCGGTAATGATCCAGCCAATAATGATCGCACCAGGACCAGCACCAACGGCCATGTCGTGCATCAAGTTGAATACACCACCGCCGATGATTGATCCGACAACGAGGCCAATGAGTTCCATTAAGCCTAACTTACCGTCTTTCTCTTTCATATTGATTCACTCCTTTTAGGTAGATGTTTCGTCTCTAACTAAAATCTTGAAATATTTTCGATTGTATCGAACCTTGTTTTCCTTAACCAGCTGTTGGACCATCGCACTGGTGGTTTCGCGGGTCGTTCCGCTCACCTTGGATAACTCCCCCAACGTCATTGGGTAAGGGACCAAGATCGAACCATCTTCTTGATCATCTCCTATCTGCTGGCCTAAAAACCAGATTGCGTTCCAAACTCGGCATTTGGCACTCGTCGTGACCATCTTCTGCAACTGCGTTTCGGCCATATTGATAATCCGGCTCATCTCGCGAATGGCGTTCACCATTAACTCAGGAGTACTGCGTAAAACTTCTTCATACAAGTTCATTGGGATCTCAGCTAATTTCACTTCTGTCATGCTCTCAACCGTGTAAGCATAATTAGCGTCATCAAATAAACCGATATACGGGAATGCTTTGTTTTGGCGAACGTATAAATATAATTGTTCTTCGCCGTCTTCGTCCCAGTGAAACGATTTAACAACACCGTCAATCAAATAGTAGAAATTATCCCGTGAATCACCCTGATCAAACAGGATTTGACCGCGGTGATATGTTTTAATTTTTATCGCCGAAATCACCTTTTGGATATCGGCATCATCCAGCGGGCCAAACTCGGGATGGGTTCGCAAATTATCCGCATAGCGCTGATAAGCACTCTTATCTTTCATGATCATGATTAATCTCCTCATTAAAACGATTACATAGTTGTCCCTTCAGTAAAAGTGTAACGCATTTAAATGGGGTGTACATTAATTGGACCATTAATCGACAAATTAATGGTATTTTATCTGGAATTACATTTAAACTCTTGAAGCTGCCGGCTTGATAATCGTGCCGCTGCCATTTTCGATGAAGCCCTCAATGTTATCTAGCGCCGTCACAACCGCTTCATTACCGGTTGCATTGACAAAGTCCATTGCTGCTTGGACTTTTGGCAGCATGCTACCTGGGGCAAATTGCTTTTCATCGATAAACTTTTCGAGTTCAGAAACCGTCACTTCCTCAAGCTTTTTCTGATTTGGCTTGTTAAAGTTAACGAAAATATTGTTAACGGCAGTCAAAATGATCAAGGCATCAGCACCCACCAACTCGGCCAATTTTTCACTCGCAAAGTCTTTATCGATCACTGCTTCTTTTCCGACCAACTGGTTACCGTTAGTTACAACAGGGATTCCACCACCACCAACTGAGATTGGCACGATGCCGGCATCCACTAATGTATTAACTGCGGCCGTCTCAACTACCCCGATTGGCTTTGGTGACGGTACGACCCGACGATAGCCACGGCCAGAATCTTCGACAAACGTAAAATCAGGATTCTGTTTCTTTGCCAAATCGGCCTCATCCTTGTTCATAAAGGGTCCAATTGGTTTTGTTGGATTTTTGAATGCGGGATCATCGGCACTGACTTCAACTTGCGTCACAATCGTGGCAACCATTTTGTTCAGGCCTCTTTCTTTGATCACTTGATTCATGGCATTCTGCATCCAGTAGCCGATACTACCTTGAGTCATCGCCACACAAGTATCAAGAGGCATCTCAGGATTGTCCTTGGTGCTACCACCAGCCTGT
>NZ_JAXGWW010000218.1:0-3551 GCF_040773105.1 Lentilactobacillus sp. | reverse complement strand
TAGATCGGGGCTGAAAAGACGTCCCAAATACCTTGAGGGTTAGAGGCAACCGCCTTATAAGTATGGGCAATAATGTTGCCGGCTTTATCAGTCGAATACTGCCCAGCTGGAATGATCCAAGTTAAAATTGCAACGAATATAATAATCAGAAATAAGATCGTGTACGCTGAAGGCATCTTAAATCTTATTTTCTTTGGTGTTGTATGTTGATTTTGCATCATGTTCACTTCCTTTTCTTTTACTGACTTAAGTTTACAAAAAAACTATAAAGAATCTGTGAAGAAATTTCGAATTATTTACATAAGTTTAAGTTATTCTAAATTTCACAATCACAAGACTTTATAGAATCCCCTCCATGCCCTCATTATAAATAAGAAGGTATAAAAATTACAAAGAAAGTGCTTTCAAATTCTCTAATAATTCATACTAATTGGTGAAAATGTCCAAAAGACAAAACGCCGGTTAGCAAATGTTTTCGCAAGATAATATGAAAAACATCAAAAAAGGCTGAGTCAAAAGTTGATACTTTTGGCCCAGCCTCTAAATGACGCTGTAATTATAAATGAGTTTGTGCGTTACTCTTCAATATCGTTGAAGAAGCTCAATAATTCTTCCTTTGTCAGGTTATCCTTTTGATCACCCGCAATGTCGTAGGTGATCTTTCCATTATCCAAGACGATTAATCGATTTCCATACTTTAAAGCATCATCCAAATGGTGGGTGATCATCAAGCAGGTGAGGTGGTTTTGCGTGATTTGGTCGTTGGTCGCAGTCATCAGTTCTTGAGAGGTCTGGGGATCTAAGGCAGCGGTATGCTCATCCAACAATAAAATCTCAGGGCGCTTGATCGTTGCCATTAAGAAGCTAAGCGCCTGCCTCTGCCCACCTGATAATTTGCCGGTGGCGGTATTTAACCGGTGTTCCAGACCATTGTTCATAACGGACGTAATCTCCTTGAACTTATCCATGTGGGCTTTAAGATGCCTTGAACCAAAGCCACGGTGCTGACCGCGCTTTTCAGATAATAAGAGATTTTCGGCAACGGTCATTCGTGGGGCGGTGCCCATTTTGGGATCTTGGAAGACGCGGCTTAAGAAGCGGGTGCGATGTTCCACGGACATATTAGTAATGTCTTTGCCATTAAGTAGAATTTGGCCTTCTGAAACGGGAATATTGCCGCCGATGACGTTAAATAACGTCGACTTTCCGGCGCCGTTTGACCCCAGAATTGTCACAAAGTCACCGGGATAAATCGCTAAGTTAACGTGATCCATGATGTTAATTTGCTCAGGTGTCCCATGATTGACAGTGACGACAATATCTTTTAACTCAAAGATTGGCTCAGTCATGTTTGGTCATCCCCTTTGCTAAAGTATGGCGGATCCGGAAACGTTTTTCCAGTACTGGGAACATCATGAAGAGGGCCAGAACAATTGCTGAAATCAGGTTCAAGTCGTTGGCGTTGAAGCCCAACTTGAGAACAAGTAAGATGACAAACCGATACAGGATACTTCCGATTGTGACGGCAATCAGCCGCTGATTCATGGTCAAATCACCGAAGACGACCTCGCCAATGATAATTGAGGCTAAGGCAACCACGATGACGCCGATTCCCATGTTAACGTCGGCAAACCCATTATTTTGGGCAACCAGAGCACCACCAAGGCCAATCAAACCATTGGAAACGCCAAGTCCCATAATCTGCATCGCATCAGTACTGATACCAAGTGAGCGTGCCATGTTGGGGTTATCCCCAGTTGCAATGAAGGCTTGGCCCAGATTGGTTTGCAAGAAGTAAATAATCAAGGCTGTGACGATTGCGACTACGATGATGCCCAGAACGACGCTGTCAAAGTAAGGTGGCAGTGATTCCAGGAAGTGGTTTTTCAACATTGTTGGCTTATCAAATAATGATAGGTTGGCACGGCCCATGATCCGTAGGTTGACGGAGTAAGCAGCGGTCATTACCAAGATTCCTGCTAATAACACAGGAATTTTTCCTTTAGTGTACAGCAGTCCCGTCACCAAACCAGCCAGCATGCCGGCAATAAAAGCGATCAAGGTTGCAACAAGTGGGGAAGCGCCTGAATAAATTGCGGCCACACAGGCGGCAGCACCCATCGGGAAGGTGCCTTCAACGGTCATATCGGGAAAATCAAGAATTCGAAACGTGAGAAATAGGCCGATGCCGACGATCCCCCAAGTTAATCCTTGGCCGATTGCTGATACGATAATACTCATTTAATCAATTCTCCTTTTTCTTGGGCTTTCTTCAAAAGTGCTGCAGGAACTTTGATGCCCAACTTGTGCGCTTGTTTTTCATTGATGATCAATTTTCCATAACGGAAGAATTTGATTGGTGTGGTGGCAGGCTTCTTCTTTCCTTTGAGGATCTGGCCACTCATCTTACCAGTTGCAACTCCCAATTTGTATTGGTCAATTCCGTACGTTGCAACACCACCTTGTTTAACCATGGTGTCAACGGCAGGAAAGACGGGTACCTTTGCGTTGTTTGCGGCACCTACCAGCGTCTGCATCGCACCGGCAATGGTGTTATCGGTTGGAACGTAAATCGCGTCAACCGAACGAACGGCTTGTTCAGCAACTTGGGTTAAATCATTGGTATTAGCGATTGAGTAAGCTTTCAAACGAACATTTTCCTGTTTACATATTTTGACGAACATCTTGTATTGGGCGACGGCGGAGTCATCGCTTGATGTGTAAATGATTCCTAATGTCTTCATGTGAGGCATGAATTGCTTGATCAAGCCTAGTTGTTCTTTAAGTGGTGCTTGGTCGGAAACACCGGTGATGTTGCCACCGGGCTTGCTGTTATTTTTAACGAGGCCGGCGCCCTTTGGATCGGTGATGGCACCGAGGATGACAGGCTTATGGGTAATCGTATTTGCCAAAGCCTGGGCCGATGGGGTTGCAATTCCGATGGACAGGTCTGCATCCTCATTGGCAAATTTGGTGCTCATTGTTTTCAAATTACTTTGGTCATTTTGGGCATTTTGAAAATCAATTTTGATGTTCTTGCCAGGGGTGTAGCCCTCTTCTTCAAGTCCGTGAATGATTCCTTTGTGGATGGCGTCCAGCGCTGGATGTGACATTAATTGAAGAATCCCAACGGTCGGCTTGGCCTGGGTCTTTTGTTTCTGATTCCCCTGAGCAAATGCGACGCCCAAAATCACGATTAACACAGCGATGACACCTGAAATTAAATATTTTTTCTTCATAATTACCGTCTCCCTCAATCTCAATGATTTTATTTAAAAAATTAATACGAACAAAAACGAGCATTCCAGTCTGCCCGACCGAAATGCTCGTCATAAGTCGGCCTGCCGGAATCATCTGTACAGACCGTTCGTTTTCCGAAAGATTGCCGGTACAGATGCGTTCATGATCGCATGCTTAAGATCAAGTCGCATCTGTATCGATGTGACTTGTTACCGGCTTTGCCAACTGCGATTAACAAGTGAACTCATAGCAATCTTTCCTTTCGTAGTAGAATACATTTAATTTTATATGATTGTTTCTGGTTCGTCAAT
>NZ_JAXGWW010000217.1:0-3564 GCF_040773105.1 Lentilactobacillus sp. | reverse complement strand
ACTTACATCCGTCAAGAAACTGGATTGTTTGTGTCAGACGGCTCGGTTTACCGTGGAAATGGCCACTTATTCTTGAGAATGAACGTTGCCAGCCCGACTTCGATGGTTAAAGATGGGTTAAATCGCTTAAAAACCGGGATTGAGAAATTTGAGAACCTGCAATAAATAAACGCGATAATGTCAAAATGGGGCTGTGACAAAACTAACGTTTTGCTAACAGCCCCTTGTTTTTTCAATTTTATATAGCCGGAACGTGTGCCAAAAGGCTGCTTCCGTAGCATAACTACGAATAACTTTCCGAGCTTTCAGCTCAAAAAGTCATTCTAGGTTATGCTACGGAAGCAAAACCGCCTTTTGGCACACTCCGATTTTTTGTTCTCAAATCCAAAGCTTAGGATTGTTGTTTGGCTGTTATCCTGCCCAAATGTGCTCCCTAGGGCAGAATCCTGCACCTAAACCAACGACCAGCGAAATCAAACTCGATTTCACTGGTCGTTAATTTAGGCTCCGGCTTCTAACCGCCCTAGTCCGCACTCTTTATTTTTCCCACCGCAATCGGTAGCGTCGTATGTTGGTCATACTTGCCAACTGCGCCTTGAATCGTATCTGGTAGTTCCATTGATTCCGGGACGCCATGAATATAGATAACCCGCTTTTCCAAGTGGGGATCATCGTCATTAAAGACTTCTTTGAATTTGTGGCTGATTTCTGCCAATGGCACTTCCTTTTTATAATGGAAATGACCGTTAGCATCCGACGTTGGGTAGGTGTCCGTGGGGATATCCATCTTCTCAGGTGCGTCGTTAAATGGCACCATCGTGGTTCCTGAAACGGGTTCCGTCTCCGGCAAATCCACGTAGCCATCCCCATTAGTATCTTGGGCAATCGTTGCCGGTTGCGCGTCTTTACCGTCTGGGAACCCATGGAAATGCATCCAGTGCTGGGTATTTGGCGACGTGTGATCCATTGTAATTTCAACCATTAACGTCTCATCATCAACCGTAAATGTTGCTTCACCGGTTGGATGTGTTCCAATCTTGTCACCATTCAATGATGTAATCGCTGCAACGTACTTTTTAACCATGATTGACACTCCCTTTTATCTTTTTTAACCGCCTCAAATATAGCATGATTATAGGTTGTGTACAATCTAATTAGTGACATTCTAAGATTTTATTTTTCAGGTCGGTTAACTGGCCATTGTGGTGCTTGACCGCTTAGTACCCGCACGACTTCACTGGCAGCGTCCGTTGCCATCCGAGAGAAGCTTTCAACCGTACTTGACCCAATATGTGGCGTTAACAACACGTTATCGAGCTTGAATAACTCACTATCCAGCGGTAATGGTTCCTCATCAAACACGTCTAACGCGGCACCAGCAATTGCCTTTGATTTCAAAGCATCAATCAGCGCATCTTGATCAACCAGAGCGCCACGACCCAGATTGATTAGTACGCTGCTGGCTTTCATTTCAGCAAGCTGTTCTTTTCCAATCGTGTGATAAGTGGCCGGATTCGAAGCTAAATGCAAGGTTAAAACATCCGATTCCTTTAATAAGGTGTCCAAATCCACAAACTGGCCATAACTGGATTCACGTGGCGTTCGATTGTGAATCAAAATCCGCATCCCCAAACTGCTGGCCTTTTTGGCAACCAACTGACCAATCTTGCCATACCCTAAAATACCAATGGTCTTGCCTTCAAGGTCAAAGCCAAGGTGGGCCAGCGGATAGCCGAAGTTGCCATTCCGCATTTCAAGTGAGTCTTTCGTCAAGTTTTTTGATACGTCTAAAATTTCAGCAATCGTCGTCTCAGCCACGGTAGCCGCATTGGCGTTGGGCGTATTCGTTACCCAGATCCCATGCTTGGCACTGGCGTCAAGATCAACACTGTCATAGCCAACACCATGGCGGGCAATAATTTTTAAGTTGGGCATCTGAGAAATGACATCTTCTCCAATCGGATCAACAAATAAAATCATCCCGTCCACATCTTGGCCATATTTTAGAATATTTTCTTGATTGGCTCGAGGCACCTCGATTACTTCAAAACCATGGTCTTTTAAGTAAGCTTTGCCATCCTGCGATAATTGAGCGGGTACGAGTACTTTTTCCGTCATTTGATAGTTCCTCCTTTAGCCATTAAACGTTCTTGGCAGCGTAAGCGAGCATGTCGTGGGTTTGCTGATTCAATAATGGTGGCAATTTGTCAAAATCAAAGTAGTCCAACTCCAGGGTTTCATCGGTTGCAGTTGAAAGTGTCTGCCCGCCGACTTTCTTTACCAAAAAGAGTTGGGTAATTGTTTGAACCTCGTCACCGTTTGGGTAGGTAAAAATTCCCTGATCAAATATTTTAAGCGGCTTAACAATCTCAACGTCAACCCCGCTGTCTTCTTTGTATTCCCGGACACACGTTTCAGCAAACGTTTCGCCGAATTCCATATACCCGCCAGGCAAGCTCCAATTGTGGGTATCCGTTCTTAAATTCAGGAGAACTTGGTGCTGGTCGTTGAGTAGAATCCCGCCGGCTGTGTTTAAAATTAAAGGCATATGACCGACTAACGAACGAATGGTTTCAATGTATCCAACTGGCATTTAACCACCTCTTTCAAAAGTTTGAATTTTGATAGTATTATCGTCTTACAAAACAGCGTTCAAATCAAGCCGGGAGACGGGCTTTATATATATCTAACATATTAGCTAACAATTCGCATCATTGATGCCGATTTACACAAGATACCGGTTTCAATTACAAAATAATAAAAAATCCAGTATTGTCAACGTTTTCATAGTCTTTTTCACTTGTGCTATTTTGAAAAGTGTTTAGAATGATAAGTGAAGTGAGGAAGCAATTTGCATCTCTTATATATCAGTTTTAATTTCTTACAAAATTCTATGAACTGTTTTGACTTGAAAGGAAGCTTTAAAATGACAACTAAAGACTGGAAAGCATCACTTGAATCAAAGGACACATTTAACGATTTCATCACCGACTATTTCAAAGACCACAAGCAATTAACCGGAGATTATGAAACCCCATCATATTATGAGTACTACACCGTAACGCCGAACAGTAAGAAAGGACTGGTCATCACAATGACTAGTGCTGTTACCAGCGTTCCTAACGCCGAGGTTCCAACCATCCCATTCAAAAACGTTGAGATCATTTCTGTCGAAGAATTTCGTCAACTCATTCTTCACAAGAAGTTCGCAGATATGCATACATCCCTGGCCGACGTCTTTCAAACAGTCGCAGGCGTTCCCGGTAATTCCAAATAAATTCCGGGATCAACTGATTGTCACATGTTTTCTGCCAGATCATATGAAATCCCCCCCGAAAAAGGCCGAGTCAAAAGTTAATACTTTTGGCCCGACCTTTTTTCGGTGGTGGCATCTTTTTACCTTTTGGAAACGTGCAGCGTCTAGTGTCTAAACGGTTTGAGTCGCACTTTACTTTGATGTGGATGGTCATTTTGGGTGCTTATTTTACCTTGTGGAAACGTGCTACGCGAACCAACTTCCTCCGCTTAATCCGATAACCATGAAATGCCTACTAGTTACCCGGT